>VAUM01000016.1 GCA_005774595.1 Actinomycetota bacterium | reverse complement strand
CGCCCCCCGGTCCACGCGGCGCCGGACCCGATCGCGGACGCGCCCGACACCGACGTCATCCTCGCCATCGAGACCTCGTGCGACGAGACCGCCGCCGCCGTGCTGCGCGGCGGGCGGCACGTGCTCTCGAGCGTCGTGGCGAGCCAGGTCGACTTCCACTCGCGCTTCGGCGGCGTCGTGCCCGAGATCGCGTCGCGGAAGCACACCGAGGCGATCGTGGGCGTGGTGGACGAGGCGCTCGAGCGTGCGGGGGTGGGCCTCGGCGACCTCACGGCGATCGCGGTCACGCACGGACCGGGGCTCATCGGCGCGCTCGTCGTGGGGCTCGCGTATGCGAAGGGGCTCGCGCTGGCGACCGGGCTGCCGCTCGTAGGCGTGAACCACCTCGAGGGCCACATCTTCGCGAACGTGCTCGCCGACCCGACGGTCGCGCCGCCGCTCGTCGCGCTGCTCGTCTCGGGCGGGCACACGTCGCTCGTCCACGTGCCGGAGTGGGGCGTCTACCGAACGCTGGGCTCCACGCTCGACGACGCGGCGGGCGAGGCGTTCGACAAGGTCGCGAAGGTGCTGGGGCTCGGCTACCCGGGAGGCCCGGTCATCTCGCGCCTGGCGGCGGAGGGCGACCCGACGGCGATCCGCTTCCCCCGCGCGATGATCGACTCGGGCGACTACGACTTCTCGCTGTCGGGACTCAAGACCGCGGTCATCAACCACGTGCGGCACGAGCGCGAAGCGGGCCGCGAGCCCGACCACGCGGACCTGGCCGCGTCGTTCCAAGCGGCGGTACTCGACGTCCAAGTGGCCAAATCGGTGCGTGCCGCCAAGGAGATGGGTGTGCGCACCTTCTGCCTGGGCGGGGGCGTGGCGGCGAACCCGGCGCTCCGCGAGGCGCTCAAGGCCGCGCTGGCGGCAGACGGCGTGCGTCTGAGCGTGCCGCCGCTCCAGCTGTGCACCGACAACGCCGCGATGATCGGCGCCGCGGCGCACTACCGCCTGTGGCGGGGCGACCTGCTGCGTCTCGATGCCGAGGCGGCCGCGGACCTGCCGCTGGCATGACCCGCTGAGCGCCACATCTGAGCGCGCCTGTATCAACCCTCGTTATGGAATGCCTGTTCAAAGGGGTTGTGTCCCGCGCGTTGTCAGTCTAGAATCCCGACCGCTGGCACTCGGAGGGTCTGAGTGCCAAGCCGACGGGGAACCCTCCGTCGCGAAGGATGTCGGACAACGCGGCGGGAGGCCCGCCGCATCGAGGAAGCCAGGAGGGCAGACAGTGAAGCTGAAGCCGTTGGGCGATCGCGTGATCGTCAAGCCGAGCGAGGCCGAGGAGCAGACCAAGTCGGGCCTGTTCATCCCGGACACCGCTCAGGAGAAGCCCCAGAAGGGCACCGTCATCGCCGCGGGCGAGGGCAAGGTCAAGGACGACGGCACTCGCGCGCCGATGGACGTGAAGGTCGGCGACGTCGTCATCTACAGCAAGTACGGCGGCACCGAGGTCAAGATCGAGGGCGAGGAGCACCTCATCCTGCGCTCCGAGGACATCTACGCCGTGGTCGAGGGCAAGTAGCCCTCACCTCACCCGACACGAGGATCGAAGGAGGCAGGACACCCGTATGGCCAAGGACATCCGTTTCGATGAGGCCGCCCGCCGCGGCATCGAGGCCGGCGTGAACAAGCTCGCCGACGCCGTCAAGGTCACGCTCGGCCCCAAGGGCCGCTACGTCGTGCTCGAGAAGAAGTTCGGCGCGCCGACCATCACCAACGACGGCGTGACGATCGCCAAGGAGATCGAGCTCGAGGATCCGCTCGAGAACATGGGCGCCCAGCTCGTCAAGGAGGTCGCCACCAAGACCAACGACGTCGCCGGTGACGGCACCACCACCGCGACGCTGCTCGCGCAGGTCATCGTGCGCGAGGGCCTGCGCAACGTGGCCGCCGGCGCGAACCCGCTCGCCATCAAGCGCGGCATCGAGAAGGCCGTCGACGCCGTCGTCGAGCAGATCAAGGATCACGCCAAGGAGATCGAGGACAAGGAGGAGATCGCCAACGTCGGCGCCATCTCCGCCGCGGACGAGGCCATCGGCGCGAAGATCGCCGAGGCGATGGAGGTCGTCGGCAAGGACGGCGTCATCACCGTCGAGGAGGGCCTGACCTTCGGCATCGACATCGAGACCGTCGAGGGCATGCAGTTCGACAAGGGCTACATCAACCCGTACATGATCACCGACGCCGACCGCATGGAGGCCGTGCTCTCCGAGCCGCTCATCCTCATCGCGAGCCAGAAGATCGGCAACATCCAGGACCTGCTCCCCGTGCTCGAGAAGGTCATGCAGGCCGGCAAGCAGCTGCTCATCATCGCCGAGGACGTCGAGGGCGAGGCGCTCGCCACGCTGGTGGTCAACAAGCTGCGCGGCACGTTCGTGTCCGTGGCCGTCAAGGCGCCGGGCTTCGGCGACCGCCGCAAGCGCATGCTCGAGGACATCGCCATCGTCACCGGCGGCGAGGTCATCTCCGAGGAGCTCGGCAACAAGCTGGAGAACGTGCAGCTCGCCCAGCTCGGCCGCGCCAAGACCGTCAAGGTCACCAAGGAGAACACCACCATCATCGACGGCGCGGGCACCGAGGACTCGATCAAGGCCCGCATCGCGCAGATCAAGGCCGAGATCGAGAAGAGCGACTCGGACTTCGACCGCGAGAAGCTCCAGGAGCGCCTCGCCAAGCTGTCCGGCGGCGTGGCCGTCATCAAGGTCGGCGCGGCCACCGAGGTGGAACTCAAGGAGAAGAAGCACCGCATCGAGGACGCCCTGCAGGCGACCCGCGCGGCTGTCGAGGAGGGCATCGTCGCCGGCGGCGGCGTCGCGCTCGTGGATGCCATGCCCGCGCTGGACACCCTCGAGCTCGATGCCGACGAGATGCTCGGCGTGACGATCATCCGCAAGGCGCTCGTCGAGCCGCTGAAGATGATCGCCTCCAACGCCGGCTTCGAGGGCTCGGTCGTGGTGGAGAAGGTCAAGGCCGAGAAGAAGGGCGTCGGCCTCAACGCCGCCACCGGCGAGTACGGCGACCTGCTCAAGATGGGCGTCATCGACCCGGTCAAGGTCACCCGCTCGGCGCTGCAGAACGCCGCGTCGATCGCCGCGCTGATCCTCATCACCGAGGCGTCCGTGAGCGACATCCCCGAGAAGGCCGATGCCGCTGCCGCCGCTGCCGCCATGGGCGGCGGGATGGGCATGATGTAGCGCGTCGCACCAGCACGCACGATCCGCGAGAGGCCCCCGGCGACACCGCCGGGGGCCTCTTCACGTGATCCAGCCGGTATCCGGTGGGAACCTCACCCGTTCATCCTCGCGAACGGGTACAGTCGTGTCAGGAGGAGCGCCCCTGCGGAGGAGACGGGGGCGCGCGACATGAACGGAGGGGTCGAATGAAGCGAGCGGGCAAGGTTCTCGCCGTCGTCCTGGTCGCGGCGCTGGTGATGGCGCTCGCGGCACCGGCGACGGGGCTGGCCATCGGCAAGGGGGGCAAGGACGACGCGAAGCACGCCGGGCCCAAGATCGATCCGGGGCCGGTGGCGCTCGCGCCGTTCATGCCCGACCTGTGGGAGGACGACGACACGACCCAGACGGCCACGCCCATCGATCTCGATGAGCTCGTGGACGGCCAGATGTACGTCGAGCACACGCTCGACGGCGTGGCCGGCTCGATCGTGGCTCCCTCGGCCGTGGCCGACTCGGTCGCGACCTGTGACGAGGACTGGTACACGTTCTGGGCCGCCGAGGGCGACGTCTTCTACTGCGAGACCACGTTCCTCGCCGGCGCGTCGGACTTCGACACCGAGATCGGTGTGTACGATGAGGCGAACGTCCAGGTCGAGTACGAGGACGACAGCGACTACTTCCCGTCGTACGCGGGCGAGATCGTCTTCGAGGCGCCGCACGACGGCCAGTACTTCCTGCGGGTGCGGCCGCTGGGCGGGTTCAACACCTCCGGCGTCTACGGCATGTGGTTCGGCACCGGCTGCTTCCGCCGCGCCGCCGGCCCCAACCGGTACGCGACGGCGGCTACGCTGTCGGGCCGGTTCTGGGACAACGCGGTGACCCCGTCGTATGGTACCTACCCGAACTGCATGGTGGTCGCGAACGGCGCGCGGTTCAGTGATGCGCTGATCGGCGGCGTGCTCGCCAGCGCGAATGGCGGGCAGCTGCTGCTCACCGCACCCGATGCGTTGCCGCAGGAGACCGCTGACGAGGTCGCCCGCGCCCTGACATCGTCGTTCTTCGACTACTACTCACCCGTCGTGTTCGTGATGGGCGGCGAGGACGCGGTCAGCGCCGAGGTCGCACAGGAGATCGGCAACCTTGCGATGGTGGACGACGTCGTGCGGGTCGGCGGGGCCGACCGCTACGAGACCGGCTACAACGCAGCGATGCTGTCGGACGCTGACGACATGCTCGGCAACCGGGCGTTCGTCGTGAGCGGGGAGGCGTGGCCCGACGGGCTGTCGGCCAGCGCGCTCGCGTGCAACGACTACAGTGCGCTCCTGCTCGTGCGGCCGGATTCCGTGCCCACCGAGACGATCGACGCGATCGCCGACCTCGGGGTCACGAACGTCGTGATCATCGGCGGTGTGGGTGTCGTGAGCCAGGACGTCCAGGACGATCTCGCGGCGCTGCCGGGGGTCACGACGGTCGAGCGCGTGGCCGGCCCGGACCGCTACGAGACCTCGCGCCTCGTGGCCGAGTGGGGCAACGACAACGACGACTTCTACAACGACACCTGCATCATCGCGACCGGCCGCAACTTCGCCGACGCGCTGGCCGCGGGGCCGTTCAGCTGGAACATGTGGGAGGACTTCGGTGTGGGCGAGCCGGTCCTGCTCACTCCGGGTGATGAGGCGGGCGACGCGCTCGTGCAGTACCTGGACGACAACGACGTGTTCGACATGGGCTACATCCTCGGCGGGACCGCTGCCATCTCCGAGGATGCGCACGCGGAGATCGACGCCGCTGCGACCTTCTCGCAGCCGCTCTAGGAATCTCACGGCACGGCGGAACCACGCGCGGCCCGGGGGGCGACTCCCGGGCCGCGTCGCGCTCCGGCGCGCCATGGTGTGGCGTGGTCGCCTCGCCGCTGGTACCCTCTCGTGTGCACGCTTCCGCACGGGGGATGGGAACGAACTCGAGCATGGAGAAGGATCTTCGAGAGGTCATGCGCACGTTCGCGCAGCTCAAGCAGGACCACACGCATGACCGCGACCAGTCCAACAACTACGGCTGCTTCAACGTCGAGGGCTGCCGCAACTGCAACTACACCTTCAACTCGAGCGAGTGCGTGGCGTGCCACAACTGCGACTCGTGCTTCGACTGCGTGCAGTGCGTCGACTGCCGCGACTGCGCGTACTGCGTGGGCCTGAACGGCGCACGCTTCCACTTCCTGAACACCGAGTACACCGAGCTCGAGTACTACAACAAGCTGCGGTTCTACGGCATCAAGTGGGAGGTCGAGTCCGGCATCTAGCCGGCCGGCCCGCCCAGCCGCCGCGTCGCTCACCTCGAGAAGGGGCGCCTCCTTGTGTCGCTGTCCATCGGCATCGTCGGGCTGCCGAACGTCGGCAAGTCCACCCTGTTCACGGCGCTGACCCGCAAGGCCGCGGTCGCGTCGAACTACCCGTTCGCCACCATCGAGCCGAACGTCGGCATGGTGCCGGTCCCGGACGCGCGCCTCGACCGCATCGCCGAGATCGTGTCGCCCGAGCAGGTCGTACCGGCGGTCGTCGAGTTCGTGGACATCGCGGGGCTCGTGCGCGGCGCGAACGAGGGTGAGGGCCTCGGCAACCAGTTCCTCGCCAACATCCGCGAGGTCGACGCCATCGCCGAGGTGGTGCGCTACTTCTCGGACCCCGAGGTCATCCACGTCGAGGGGCGTGTCGACCCGGACGGCGACGTCGAGACCATCCGCACGGAGCTCGTGCTCGCGGACATGGGCACGCTCGAGCGCGCGCTGCCGCGCTTGGAGAAGGACGCGAAGCGCGACAAGGCGCTCGAGGCCAAGGTCGCGCTGGTCGGGCGCCTCCAGGCGTGGCTCGACCAGGGGCACCGGGCGGCCAAGATGGAGATGACGCCCTACGAGCGCGAGCTGCTGCGCGACCTGCACCTGCTCACGATGAAGCCGATGCTCTACGTCGCCAACATCGACGAGAGCGCCATCGGCGGCGACTTCGCGCCGATCGACGGCCAGGCGCCGATCCCCATCTGCGCGAAGATCGAGTCCGAGATGGCCGAACTCGCGCCCGATGAGCTTGCCGAGTACCTGGAGTTGGAGGGACTCGCCGAGCCGGGCCTCAACGCGCTCATCCGCGCCGCGTACGAGCTGCTCGGGCTGCAGTCGTTCTTCACGGCCGGCCCCAAGGAGGCGCGCGCGTGGACGGTGCGCGCCGGGGCGAAGGCGCCCGAGGCGGCGGGCGTGATCCACACCGACTTCGAGCGCGGCTTCATCAAGGCCGAGGTGGTCGGCTACGAGGAGTTCGACGCGCTGGGCGGCGAACAGGGCGCGAAGGCGGCCGGCAAGCTGCGCATCGAGGGCAAGGACTACGTGATGCGCGACGGCGACGTCGTGCACTTCCGCTTCAACGTGTGAGCGTGCGCGCCGGCGCGGCGCCCTACTCCCGGTCGGACTTGTACAGCATCCAGTCCGTGAGGTACGGCTGCGCCACCGTGCCGCCGATCATCGTGAAACCGGTGATGCGCGGCCGGTCGTTCGTGATCCACTCGCGCGTTCGCGCGGCGAGTACGCGTCCGCCCGTGAGCAACACCGGCCTGCGCTGCGCCGCGGCGTAGGGCGCGAGCGCGAGCGCGTCCGCGGGGGAGTTCCCGTTGGCGACGAACGGCGTGAGCGTGGCGTACGAGCCGTAGAACGCACGCAGGACGGCGGCGTTCGTGGCCCAGCGGTCGGCGCCGTACACGCGGACCACGTTCGCCATGCCGGCGAGCTGAGTCGCGGGCACCGCCGCGTCGCCGCCGATCACCATCGTGCGCGTGTGTGGCAGCGCGAGGGCGAGTGTGGTCGCGGTGGGCATGTCCGACGTGCGCGCGAGCACGATCGGGTGGCGGTACGTCGCCGCGATCGGCGCGATCGACAGCGCGTCCGCGATGACGTCGCCGTTCGCGACGATCACCGTGCCGGTCGGGGTGATGCCGACCTCCTCGGCGACACGCGCCGCGGTCTCGTACTTGTCCTCGCCGGCGATTCGGCGCACGTACGCCCGGTCGATGCCTGCGGCGGCGGCGGCCTCGTCGAGCACTGAGTCGGCGATGGTCTCGGTCGATCCGACCGCGACGATTTCGCTCACGTGCAGACGCGCGATCTCGGTGCGAGTGGAGGTGGGCAGGACCGAGGCGCTCGTCAGCAGCGAGGGACCGCGCAGACGGGCGGCGAGCGGCGCGGCGACGAGCGCCTCGTGGTAGGCGTTCCCGCCCACGAGCACGCACGCGGGCGCGCATCCCGGCCAGCCCACGCCCGAGATCCGCGCCGCGGTGTGGTAGCGGTCGGCCCCGGCGAGCCGCGGGTACGCGGCGCGGTAGGGGTCCTCGAGCAGCCAGCGCGCGACGCCCTTCGCCACACCCGCGGCGATCCTGCGGCGGAACGCCGGGCTCTTGAGCAGCGACGCGTCGTAGGCGTTCGAGATGTAGGCGCCCTCGACGAGGATCGCCGGAGCGTTCGTCCAGCGCAGGACGTAGAAGTCCGACACCCACGCGCCGCGGTTGTTCAGTCCGGTCTCGGAGACGACCGACTCCTGCACGAGCGACTTGAGCCGGCTGCCCAGCGGGTCGCGCCCGCTCGCGTGCGTCTCCGTGCCGTGCGCGGAGGTCGCCGGCGCGCCGTTGTTGTGCACCGAGATGAACAGGTCGACGCCGGCGAGGTTCGCGCGGTCGCAGCGCGCCTGCAGGTCGTCCTTGGGGATCGGGGTGTTGCCGGTCAGCCCGTCGCGGGCGTACGCCCACCGGTCGGTGGTCGCGGTGTAGTTCCAGGTGGCGATGTCGCGCAGCTCGACGGCGCGGTCCGAGTCGCGCGTCATGATGACGGTGTGGCCGCGCGCCTCGAGTTCGGTGCGCAGGTCCCGCGCGATCCACAGGTTGACGTCTTTTTCGCGCAGACCGTTGTGGTTCGAGTTGCTGTACGGCCCGCCGTGCCCCGGGTCGATGCAGATGGTCAGCGCGTGCGCTGCCGCGGGGTATGCGAGGAGGGCGGCCGCTGCGAGTGCGGCTGCGAGGAAGGCCCGCGCCCGGAGGCGCCCTGCTGCGACGTGTGCTACGACCACGGCTTCCTCTTCGTCGAGGAGTCCCGGGGGCGATTCTAGCACGGCGAGGACCCGAGGGCGCCTTCGAAGCGGTCCGAGCGCTCGGAAACGCGCATCGGAACCGCCCCACACACCCACCTGAAAGGTCTACAATGATTCGCTACCGAGAGGACCCGCGGCGAAGCGGCCGCGGGCTTCCGCACAACGGTCGGCAGGACTCCGAAAGCAGACCAGGCCACAGTCCCTTCTCTCGGGGATGGCCTGGTCTGGCGTCTATCAGGAGATGAACCGGTTGGATCACGGTCACGAGGACACATACGGCTCAGCGAGTCGAGGAGGAAGCATGGAAGTCGAGATCGGACGCGGCAAGAACGCTCGGAGGGCCTACGGCTTCGATGACATCGCCATCGTACCCTCACGCCGCACGCGGGACCCGCGCGACGTGGACATCACCTGGCAGTTCACGTTCCGCGGCACGGACTACACCTTCCCGCTGCCGGTCCTCGCCTCGGCCATGGACGGCGTCGTGGACCCCGGCTTCGCGATCACGATGGGCAAGCTCGGCGGACTCGCCGTGCTCAACCTCGAGGGCATCCAGACCCGCTATGCCGACCCCGCGCCCCAGCTCGACGCCATCGCCTCGTTCGAGGCGGGCGAGGCCACCCGCAGGATGCAGGAGATCTACGCGGCCGAGGACGTGAAGGCCGACCTGGTCAAGCAGCGCGTGGCCGAGATCAAGGCCGGCGGCGTGCTCGCCGCGGCGTCGCTGACCCCGCAGAACGTCGAGCGCTTCATCGGCCCGGCCATGGACGGCGGGCTGGACGTCCTCGTCATCCAAGGCACGGTGGTCTCGGCCGAGCACGTGAGCAGCTACGACAAGCCGCTCGACCTCAACGCGTTCGTCGAGGGCCTCGAGATCCCGTGCATCATCGGCGGCTGCTGCTCGTACCAGGGCGCGCTGCACCTCATGCGCACCGGCGCGGTCGGCGTGCTCGTGGGCGTGGGCCCGGGCCACGCGTGCACCTCGCGCCGCGTGCTCGGCATCGGCGTGCCGCAGTGCACCGCCATCGCCGACGCGGCCGCCGCGCGGCTGCGCTACCTCGAGGAGACCGGCCAGTACGCGCACGTCATCGCCGACGGTGGCCTGCGCAGCGGCGGCGACCTCGCGAAGGCCATCGCCGTGGGTGCCGACTGCGTGATGATCGGCTCGCCGCTCGCGTCCGCCTCGGAAGCGCCGGGCCGCGGCTACCACTGGGGCATGGCGACCTTCCACCCGGACCTGCCGCGCGGCACGCGCGTGCGCGCGGGCGTGAAGGGCACGCTGTCGGACATCCTGGTCGGGCCCGCGCACGAGAACGACGGCACGCTGAACCTGTGCGGCGGTCTGCGCACCTCGATGGCGACGTGCGGCTACGAGAACCTCAAGGCGTTCCAGAAGGCCGAGGTCATGGTCGCGCCGGCGCTGCAGTCCGAGGGCAAGGCACTCCAGCGCGAGCAGCGCGTGGGGATGGGCACGTAGTGTCGGTGCTGCACGACCAGCGGCCCGTCCTCGTCGTCGACTTCGGGGCGCAGTACGCGCAGCTCATCGCGCGGCGCGTGCGTGAGGCGCGCGTGTACTCGGAGATCGTGCCGTGCGACATCACGCCCGACGAGCTGCGCCGCCGCGACCCGGCGGCGCTCATCCTGTCCGGCGGTCCCGCGTCGGTGTACGCCGACGACGCGCCCGGGATGGACAAGGCGATCTACGACCTCGGTATCCCGATCCTCGGCTTCTGCTACGGCATGCAGCTCATGGCGGTCGACCTCGGAGGCGCCGTCCCGCGCACCGACGTCGGCGAGTACGGTTTCGCCGAGCTCAGCGTCGACTTCGAGGACTCGGCGCTGTTCGACGGCCTGCCCGAGACGCAGCAGATCTGGATGAGCCACCGCGACTCGGTGGGCACCGTGCCGCCGGGCTTCCGCGCTACCTCGCACACGGGCACCACCGCGATCGCCTCGATGGAGGACGCCTCGCGCCGGCTCTACGCCACGCAGTTCCACCCGGAGGTCGCGCACACCGTCCACGGCCAGGAGATGCTCAAGCACTTCCTCTACGACGTGGCGGGCTGCTCGCCGACCTGGACGATGGTCAACATCATCGACGAGGTCACCGAGGCGGTCCGCGCGAAGGTCGGCGACGCGCGCGTCATCTGCGGGCTGTCGGGCGGCGTGGACTCGTCCGTGGTCGCCGCGCTGCTGCACCGCGCGATCGGCGACCAGCTGACCTGCGTGTTCGTCGACCACGGCATGCTGCGTCTCGACGAGGCCGAGCAGGTCGTGCGCACGTTCCGCGACCAGTTCCACATCGACCTCGTGCACGTCGACGCCGAGGAGCGCTACCTCGCGCTGCTCGCGGGAGTGACGGATCCCGAGAAGAAGCGCCACATCATCGGCACCGAGTTCTGGCACGTCTTCTTCGAGGAGGCCGCGAAGCTCGAAGGAGTGGAGTTCCTTGCGCAAGGGACGCTCTACCCCGACGTCATCGAGTCGGGTCCCGGCAAGGCGGCCAAGATCAAGAGCCACCACAACCTCATCCCGTTCCCGGAAGGCGTGCACTTCGACCTCATCGAGCCGCTGCGCTCGCTGTTCAAGGACGAGGTGCGCGAGGTCGGCGCCGAGCTCGGCCTGCCTGACGAGATCGTGCACCGGCAGCCGTTCCCGGGCCCCGGCCTGGCGGTCCGCATCATCGGCGACATCACGCACGAGAAGCTCGCGATCCTGCGCGCGGCCGACGCGATCGTGCGCGAGGAGATCGGCCGCTGGGACGAGGGCCGTGAGGTGTGGCAGTACTTCGCGGTGCTGCCGGACATCCGCAGCGTCGGCGTCATGGGCGACGAGCGCACCTACGCGCACCCGATCATCATCCGCGCGGTGTCTTCGGCCGACGCGATGACCGCCGACTGGGCGAGATTGCCCCACGACCTGCTCGCCAAGATGAGCAACCGCATCATCAACGAGGTCGAGGGCGTGAACCGCGTCGCCTACGACATCACGAGCAAGCCGCCCGGCACCATCGAGTGGGAGTAGGCGGCCGGTTCAGCGTACGGCGTCGAGATAGCGCGCGAACGCGGCGGGGCTGAGCACGCGCGGCGTCGTGATGCCGAGGCCCCCCAGGTGCGCATCGCCCGTCACGAGCAGCGCCGCGCTCCCGCCCGACGCGAGTGCGAGCAGGTAGTCGTCGGAAGGGTCGGGGGAGAGCGCCGGCATCTCGGCAGGATCCGGGATCAGGATCGCGGTGCGCTCGAACCGGTCCGCGAAGGAGGCCGCCGCATCCGCCTCGATGCGCGACGCGATCGCCGGCCTCGCCAGTACCCCGCGTAGTTCGGCGAGCAGCGCGGGGCAGGCGATCGCGTCGTACTCGCCGGCGTGGAGCGCCCGGACGAGACTCGCCGGCGTGCTGGCAGGCGACAGTACGGCGGCGACCAGCACGTTCGTGTCCAGGACGACGCGCAGCACTACAAGCCCGCGCGGTACCGGTGCGCCTCCTCGACGGCGAGGGCGAGCGCCTCGTCGTCGCTGAGGTCAGTCCGGCCCCAGGCGGCCGCGGCTTCCATGCCGACGTAGCCGCGCAGCGCGGACTCGAACACCTCGGAGTCGGACATCCCGGTGCGTGCGGCCAGCACCTTCGCGCTTCTCAGCACGTCCTCGTCGAGGTACACGGTCGTCTTCTTCTTGGCCATGGCGGCAGTATGACGGAATGACGGCAAGAAGGCAAGACGCATCTCCTGATCAGTCGACCGGCCGCACCCGCAGCGCCGGCGCCCTTCGGCCAGGCGACCCACGCGACCGTCTTCGCGCCCACGTGCGGGCGCATCGCGCGCATGCGCTCGTCGGCTCAGTGTGGGTCGCGGAAGCGAATGTACCCCGCGCGGCGCGTCCGCGTACAATGCACACCACACGTCACGGCCCCCGTTCGAGAAAGGCCGCCCAACATGTCCGACACCGACGACGCCAAGTCACGCATCGCCGAGCTGCGCGAGCAGATCGACGCGGTCGACGGCGACATCGTCCGCCTGCTCAACCGCCGCGCCGAGCTGGCGCTCGCGATCCGCGCCGAGAAGCCGGCCGCGCACCTGTCGCTGTACGACCCCAAGCGCGAGGAGGAGATCTTCGCCCGGGTGGCCGAGCACAACGCCGGCCCGCTCTACGGCGACAACCTGCGCGAGATCTACGAGGCGATCCTGCACGTGATGAAGGAGCTGCGCGGGTGAGCGCTCAGGACGCACGCGCCATAGGCGCGGTCGAGCGGGACGGCGCGGTCACGATCATCGCGGGGCCGTGCTCGGTCGAGACGCGCGACCAGATGGACGAGGTCGGGGCGTGCCTCGCCGAGATCGGCGTGAAGGTCATGCGAGGCGGGGCGTACAAGCCGCGCACCAGCCCGCACGCGTTCCAGGGGCTCGAGGAGGAGGGCCTCAAGATCCTGCGTGAGACGGCCGACAAGCACGGGCTGCTCTTCGTCACCGAGGTCACCGACTCCGTGCACGCCGAGGTCGTGGACGCGTACGCCGACATCCTCCAGATCGGCACGCGCAACATGGCGAACTTCAGCTTGCTGAAGAAGATCGGCCAGGTCACCGCCGAGAGCGGCAAGCCGGTCGTCTTCAAGCGGGGCATGTCGGCGATGATCCAGGAGTGGCTGCAGGCGGTCGAGTACATCACGATGCTCGGCAACGAGAACGTGATCCTGTGCGAGCGCGGCATCCGCACCTTCGAGACCGCGACGCGCTTCACGCTCGACATCACCGCGGTGCCGGTGGTCAAGAAGTTGTCGCTGCTGCCGATCATCGTCGACGTCTCGCATCCGACCGGTCAGGCGGACCTCGTGCCGTCCGTGTCGAAGGCGGCGGTCGCGATCGGGGCCGACGGCATCATGGTCGAGGCGCATCCCGACCCCCGCGCGGCACTGTGTGACGGCCCGCAGTCGCTCGATCTAGAAGGATTAAGGCGGCTGGTCGTCGAACTCAAGTCGGTAGCGGAGGCAGTAGGCCGCACACTCGCGTGACGGCCCCGCGTCCGCGCGTCCGGCCAAGCGCGGGACCGGGGTCTTGGCGAGCGATCGGCGGGGGGCCACGGCAGTTGTCCGAGGGCGAACACACCGCACCCGTGTGCATGTACTGCGGCGCCTGCGCGCCGCGCCTCGGGCCGTGCCACGTCTGCTCGCGAGGTGTGTGCGAGCAGTGCGGCAACGTCCAGCACATGCAGGGTGAGCGCCGCGTCGTACACAACGCCTGCCTGAAGAAGACCGGCGGTGGCTTCTCGATGATCCGCCTCGTGGACGACTGACGGCGAGGCGCGCTCCACCCCGCTCCGCGCGTCCGTGCCCTGCGCTACACTGGCTCGGCCATGAGCCTCGACCTGACGCATCTCAACCCCGCCCAGCGCGACGCCGTGCTGACCACCGAGGGCCCTCTGCTCGTGCTCGCGGGCGCGGGCTCGGGCAAGACGCGCGTGCTCACGTACCGCGTCGCGCACATCGTCGTCGACTGCGGCGTGCCCGCCGACGCGGTCCTCGCGATCACCTTCACGAACAAGGCCGCCGACGAGATGAAGCGGCGTCTCGGCGAGATCCTCGGCCCGCACGCTCGGCGCTTGTGGGTGATGACGTTCCATGCGATGTGCGTGCGCTTCCTGCGCGCCGACGCGGAGGCGCTCGGGTACACGAGCGCGTTCACCATCTACGACGAGGACGATTCGAGGCGCGCGCTCAAGGCGGTCGCAGCGGAACTGGACATCGACGAGAAGCGCCTGCCGGTCGCGCGCATCCGCGGTGCCATCTCGAAGGCGAAGAACGAGCTCGTGAGCGCGGACGCGTACGCGGAACGCGCCGCCACGCCTCCCGAGAAGCTCATCGCCAAGGCGTACCGGCTCTACCAGCGCCGGCTCGCCGAGGCCAACGCGATAGACT
>VAUM01000015.1 GCA_005774595.1 Actinomycetota bacterium | reverse complement strand
CGAGCGTGCGGCGCGCGGGGACGGGACCGCCCGCCACTACTCCCACCCCCGCCGCTCGAAGAACAGCTTGCGCACCGTGCCGAGGTTGTCGAACATCCGCACGCCGAACGCGACGACCGCGGCCAGGTACAGCTCGCGCACGCCGATCCGGTCGCCGACGAAGACGATGAACGCCGCCATGAGCACGTTGGTGGCGAACCCGAACAGGAACGCCGTGTCGTCGAAGGTGCGCTCCATGGCGTTCTTCACGCCGCCGATCGCCGAGTCCATCGCGGCGAGCACGGCGACGCCGACGTACGGCAGGTACTGCGCCGGTACTCCGATGCGCGTCAGAAGGCCGACGGCAATGCCGAGCGCGAGGGCGAGTGCGAGCACCAGCACGGCTACGACCCGCCTCCCGCCGCCCGCGCGTACGCCGGCGCGACGCTGCCCGCGTAGGCCGGCACCTCGATCGAGCCGCCGTGCGCGATCGTGGTGCGCAGACCGTACACGGCGCGGAAGTCGCCGAACAGCGGACCCGAGACCCGGTCCTCGCGAAGCGCTGCCTCGAGGGCGTCCGGCTCGCCGATCGCGAGCACCTCGTACGGCGCGCCGATGCGCGTCGAATTCACCATGATGGTCGTCCCGGCGCAGCGGATCGGGGTCGTCGCGGTGACGCGTTCGCCGTTGACCGACACGGCCTCGGCACCGGCCGCGGCAAGCGCGT
Source organism: Actinomycetota bacterium (assembly GCA_005774595.1). NCBI lineage: Bacteria > Bacillati > Actinomycetota > Actinomycetota bacterium. Next base: position 13,563 of record VAUM01000015.1, on the reverse strand, counting down.
TGACGACCGCCGCGATGTCCGAGTCATGGACGACGCAATCCCCCGGCTCGGCGCCCTCCGGCACCGTCCCGGCGTCATCGAGCACCACTCGCACCCCCGGGCCGATCACGAGGGTGAGGCCGGCGGCCGCGCGCGCCTCGTCCAGGTCGCGGCCGAACGTCTCCCGCACGCCCGCCTCCTGCGCGGCCTTGCGCCGCGCGTCCGAGACGCTCGCACGAAGCGACGCCAGCCGGCTCTTGAGGTCCTCGCGCTCCCGCTCCATGTCGCGGACCACGCCCGCCAGGTCCGACGACCGCGACGCGCGGGCGTCCAGCGCCCGGTTGGACGTGTTGAACGCGGTCGCGAACATGAAGCCCAGCACGACGAAGACGGCTGCGAGCGCGGGGCGGACGGGCGACGGGTGCATGGGGTCTCACAAGACGGTCGGCGAGGCGCGGTCGGGAAGCGCATTCTAGCAGGTCGCACGCGCAAACGGTACGCCCGGCGACGGCCGCTCCGCCCGCGCGTCAGGCCTCGGCCCCGATGCCGTCCGCCACGAGTGCGACATAGCGCTCGAGGTTCGCATCCGCGGCGTCCGCGTCCGGACCATCCGCGAACACGTGCACGACCGGCTCCACGGCGTCCGGGAGCACGAGCGCCCAGCCGCCGTCGAGCATCACGCGCACGCCGTCCTCGAGGCGGGTCTCCTCGCCGGCGACCGACTCGGTGACCGTCCGCATGACGGCGCCCTTGCGGTCGATCGGGCAGAACACCTGGCGCTCGCGCAGGTGGCACTCCGGCAGCGCATCGGCCACGGCGTCGAGGTCCGTGTCAGCCGAGTCGAGCATGCACGCGAGCGCGCCGAGCGCCATCACGGCGTCCGGAGCGGCGAGGAAGTCGCGGAACAGGTAGCCGCCGGTGCGCGTGCCCGCGAAGCCGACCCCGTCGCCGGCCACCGCCTCGGCCAGGGCGCGGACCGAGCGCGCCGTGCGCACGACCTGCCTGCCCGCGGCCTCGGCGATGCGCTCGACGACGAGCGAGGCGGTCGCCGGGACCGCGACGCCCAGGCCGCGGTCGTCGGTGCGGCACCACAGGTCCACGAGCGCGTGGAGCGCCGTGTCGCCATCCAGCACGCGGCCCTTCGGGGTGATGAGCGTGACGCGCTCGCCGCCGGCGTCGAACATCACGCCCATGTCCGCGGAGAATACGTCCACGTCGCGCTGCATCGCCTCGATCGACTCGCGGCGCTCGAGATCCGACACGAAGGTGCGCTCGGCGTCCGGGATCGGGTTGAGCGCGACGAGGTTGAGCCGCCAGCCGCTCGCGACCTGCGGGAGGATGAGCGAGGTCACGCCCCCGCCCATGTCGGCGACGACGCGCATCCAGCGGTCGCGGCAGCCGCGCTCGTGCAGCGCGTCGCGCAGCCCGGTGCCGTAGTACTCGAGCGCGCGCGGCGGGTAGATGATCTCGCCGACCTCGTCGAGGAACGCACGGCGGAACTCGCCTCGGAAGTAGAGCCGCTCGACCTTCTTCTCGGCGGCGGGCGCGAGATCCATCCCATGCTTGTCGAAGAACTGGATCTCGACGCCCTGGATGTCGTGGGTCGAAGCGCACACGTGCACGCCGCCGACGCAGCGCGTGTCGCGCGTGGTGAAGCGCGCGACCGCCGGCGACGCGACGCGCAGGTCCCGGCAGTGGATTCCCGTGGAGTTGAGTCCGGCGACGACCGCGCGCTTGAGCATGCGCGCGGCGCGGGAGTTGTCGCGGGACACCACCACGTGAGACCCGGCCGGCAGCGTCGTGCCGTACGCCTGCGCGACCTTGAGAGCGAGCTCCGGCGTCACATCGACGCCGATGAGCCCCGAGACGCCCGCGGCGCCGAACAGCGACCGCGACGCTCGGCTCTCCCAGATGATCGACTCGCGGACCGCGGCCGCCGGTTCGATCCGCTTGTACGGGTAGATCTGCACGTCGTTGCCGATGACGCAGTCGTGCCCGAGGTACGCCTCGTCACCGACGGCGGTCCCCTGCTCGATGGTGGCGCGGCGGCGTACGTCCACTTTGCGGCAGAGCACCGAGCCGCGCACCGTCGAGCCCGCGCCGATGAACGTGTCGTCCCACACGATCGAGTGCTCGATGCGCACGTCGTGACCGACGACCACGTTGTCGCCGAGCACGGTGTAGTCGCCGAGCTGTGCACCGGCGCGCACCTTCGCATTCGCCCCGATCACGACCTTGGACCCGATGCGGGCGTCAGGGTCGACCTCGGCGCCCTCCCCGACCCACAGGTCGTTCTTGGCGTGCACGCCGGGCACGTACACCATCGCGCGCCCGTCGAGAACGTCGCGGTGCGCCTGCACGTAGCTGTCGAGCGACCCGATGTCGCACCAGTAGCCGTCCACGACGCACCCGTACAGCGCGCCGCCCTTCTCCATGATCTTCGGGAAGAGCTCGCTCGAGAAGTCGAACGCCTGCTTGGACGGGATGAGGTCGAGGACGTCGGGCTCGATCACGTAGATGCCGGTGTTGATGGTGTCCGAGAACACCTGCCCCCAGGTCGGCTTCTCCAGGAAGCGCTCGATGCGGCCGTCCTCGCCGGTGATGACGACGCCGAACTCGAGCGGGTCGGGCACGCTCTTGAGCGCCAGCGTGACGAGCCCGCCGCGCTCCTTGTGGAAGCGGATGACCTCGGACAGGTCGATGTCGGTGAGCGCGTCGCCGGAGATGACGACGAACGTGTCGTCGCGCAGGGCGTCCTCGGCGTTCTTGACCGAGCCGGCGGTCCCGAGCGGCGTCTCCTCGAGCGCGTAGGAGATGCCCATCCCCCACTCGTCGCCGTCCCCGAAGTAGTCCTCGATGACCTGCGGCATGAACGCGAGCGTGGCGACCACCTCGTTGATGCCGTGGTGCTTCACCAGCCCGACGATGTGTTCCATGACCGGCTGGTTGAAGATCGGGACCATCGGCTTGGGCCGCAGGCTGGTGAGCGGGCGCAGGCGGCTGCCCTCACCGCCGGCCATGATGACGGCCTTCATCGCGAACCTCCCCCCTGCGGCGCCGGCGCGCCGCTCCCCGGTCCCGTCGCGGCCTTGACGGCCCTACGGGCGATGACGGTGTAGTGGGCCGCGGTCCCGAGCGACATCGCGAGCCCCGCGTACACGAGCCAGATCCCCGCGCCCGCAGGCTCGCTGCCCAGCCCGGGGAACCACGGCGAGGCGATGAGCCCCGCTCCGGTCAGGACGGGCCAGCCGAGGATCAGCAGCGAGAAGCCGCCGAGCAGGACCGCGGTGGTGGCCTTGCCCGCGAACGTGACCGGCAGCCGCAAGTGGTGGTGCTCGAGGCGCCACGCGCCGTACAGCAGGTACGCGTCGCGCATGACGAGCACGACCATCACCCACGCAGGGAGGCGGTCGACGACGTACAGCCCGATGACACCCGAGGCCAGCAGGAGCCGGTCGACGAGAGGGTCGATCGCCTTGCCGATCGCGGTCACGGTCCCGGTGCGCCGGGCGATCTGCCCGTCGAGCCAGTCGGTCGACGCCGCGAACGCGTACAGGATGAACGCGACGAGATCGTTCACACCCTCGATCAGCACGGCGAACGCGAACGGCACGAGGACCAGGCGCAGCACCGTGATGATGTTGGCCACGGTGTACACGTCGTGGCTGTGATCGGCGTGCGGCACCGCCGCCGGTGCGGGTCTGCCGTGCTCCTCGGCGTGCTCGTCTACCACCAGTTCTTCCTCCGGAAGTACAGGCCCATGCCGAGCGCGATCAGGAGCATGCCGGCGATGATGAGCGGGAACGACCAGACCGCCTCGGACGGCGGCCACATGCCGGCGAGGACGTTCATCCCGTAGATACCCGAGATGAGCGTGAGCGGCATGAAGATGGTCGCCACCACCGTCAGCTGCTTCATGATCTCGTTCATCCGGTTGCTCACGGCCGACAGGTAGACGTCCATCGCGCCGCTCGCCACGTCGCGGTACGTCTCGACCCCGTCCTCGACGCGGGCGAGGTGGTCGCCGACGTCCTGGAAGTAGCGGTACGCCTCCTGCGACACCAGCTGCTCCTCGCGGACCAGCTCCCGCAGGATGTCGCGTTCGGGGACGATCGCCTTGTGGATGCGCACGAGCATGCGCTTGGCCTCGAGCAGGTCCCCGAGGTCGGTCCGTTCGGCGCGCTCCAGCATGCGGTCCTCGAGGGCCTCGAGCCGGTCGGAGACCTCGTCCAGGATCGGGAAGACCTTGTCGACCGTCAGGTCGAGCAACGCATGGAGCACCCAGTCCACGCCGCGCGAGAGGTGGGCCTCGGCCTCGGAGGCCACACGGTCGGCAGCGTCGACCGGCTCGCGGTGGACCGTGACGAGCCAGCGCTGCCCGAGGAAGGCGTCGAGCTCGTTCATGTCGAGGCCGTCGCCTATGCGGCCCTCGGGCACGATCCAGATGAGGAAGACCGAGTCGCCGTACGACTCGAGCTTGGGCCGCTGCGGGTAGTGGAGGCAATCCTCGACGGCGAGCGGGTGCAGCCGGAACTCGCGCGCGACGCTCTCCATCGAGGCCTCGTCCGGCTCGAAGACGTCGACCCACGCGGCCTTCGCCCCGCCGACCTGGTCGAGCATCTCCTCGCCGCCGACGAGCAGGCCCTCCTCGTAGAGCGCGCGCACCGTGACCTGCGCCATCCGCCGCCTCCCCGCTTCGCCCGCGTACCGCTCAAGGATACCGCGAGCCGCCCGGGGGCGCGCACGTCCGTTCGGTCAGTCCAGTGCCGCGAACGAGCAGCCCGCGACCGCGAGCATCGCGACAGCGACCCCCGAGCCGCGCGGACATCCCTCGGACACGAAGCGCGACATGACGTCCCCCCTCACATCGACCGCACGGGCGGCTACGCGCCGGATCCGAGCAGCGCGCCGATCCCCTGCAGGACCTCTCCGAACAGCGTTGCCGCGACGAACGCGACGGGCAGCCAGACGAGCCACGACCGCTCGCGCCTCGCCACGACCGCGGCGACTCCGGCCGCCATCGAGGCGAGCAGCAGCGCGAGGTTCAGCGGGCGTGCGTCCAGCCCCAGGCGCTCGCCGAAGATCGCCGCGGCGAAGCACGCGACCATCAGCGCCGGCGCGGCCCACCCGAGCGCCGTCCTCGGGAGCCCGAAGAATCGCGGGCGCGTGGCATCGTCAACCGTGGCACAGTCCTCCGTCATGGCGCCACCCATCGGCCAGTCCCGGCCCCATCACCCGGGCGGCGTGAGGGTATAGATGGCCGCGTCGACGACCATCCCCGCCATCAGCAGGCCCGAGACCACGAGCGAGCCGATGTCGAGCGCGGTTCTGTGGCGGCGGGCGACGCTCACGACGTTGACGATGAGCGCGATCGGCACGAGCAGGCTCGACGAGGCCTCGGACACGTCGAGCAGCCACCCTTCCGGCCAGATGCCGCTGACCATGAATGCCGTCACGACGACCGCGGCAACGGTCAGACCCACCGAGACCCACCTCAGCGCCTCGCCCTGCGGCTTCGCCACCGCCGGCGCTTGCATCGTGGCATCGCCCATGAGGTGCGCTCCCTCCTCTGTGCACACGCACATCGGGTATCTTCCCCGCGGCCGCCCCATCCACCTGCCGCGTCCGATGGTGCGATACTGCGGGGAGCCACATGCTCGATGGAGGCATCAGATGCTCAACAACCGAATCGAACTGATCAAGGAAGGCGAGCCGAAGGTCCTGCTCACGTGGCACCTTCCCCGCGAGGAAGGCTCGTTCTATCCGGTCGCGTTCCAGTTCGCCGAGGACGTCGACGAAGCAACCAGGATCGAGATCATGCAGATCGCCTCGCGTCCGCTCAGGATCCCGGAGAAGCAGCACAAGCCCGCGCCCTACGGCAGCTCCGACCACTTCGGTGCGCTGCCAAGACCCCTCGGCCGGCTCGGGTTCCGTACCCGCACCTTCGGCCCGTCGCAGCACGGTCACGTGCTGGAGGACCGCCCGATCGAGACGCCGTAGGCGCATCGAGGTTACCGCACTCGCACGCGAGGTCGGCTACGTGAGCCCCGCGCAGTTCAGCCAGGAGTACCGGCAGATGTTCGGACGCACGCCTTCGTCCGAGCGAGCAGCGGCGAGGGCGTAGCCAAGATGACTCACGGATGCCCATGCGCCGGCAGTGAACCGTGTTCGTGCTCCTCGAAGGCGTGATGCGAGCCACCGGCCTGCTCGCTCGGGTCGACGTGGACGGTCGCATCGGACAGGTAGGGCAACGCGTGCAGGAGCGCGTGCCGTGCATCGACGGCGATCGCATGGCCCTCGCTCACACTCAGTGAGGCCCTGACCGCCACCGCCACTTCGGCGCGAAGCCGGTGACCGGTCCAGCGCACCCGCACATCCTCGACCTGCTCGACGCCGGAGACGTGTCCGAGTGCGTGCTCGATCTCGTCGACGACCACCGGGTCCACACCGTCGGCGACCCGGGTCAGGACCGCCTTCCCCGACTCCCAGACGATCCGCAGGATGCTGAGGGTGATCAGGAGCCCGGCGATCGGGTCCGCGAGCGGGAAGCCAAGGGCCACGCCGATCGCGCCCGCGAGCACGCCCAGGCTGGTGAACCCGTCCGCCCGAGCGTGGTAGCCATCCGCGATCAGCGCGGCGCTGTTGATCTCGCGCCCGACCTTGATCCGGAACAGCGCCACCGCCTCGTTCCCGAAGAAGCCGATGACCGCGGCGGCGGCCACGACCCACACGTGCTCCATCGGCTGCGGGTTGAGCAAACGGTCGACCGACTGCACGGCGGCGACGATCGCGCTCGCCAGGATGATCAGGACCACGATGATGCCGGCGATGTCCTCGACCCGCCCGTACCCGTAGGTGAAGCGCTTCGTTGGGGGACGCTTCGCCAGCGAGAATGCGATCCACAGCGGGATCGCAGTCGCCGCGTCGCCGAAGTTGTGGATGGTGTCCGCGAGTAGGGCGACGCTGCCCGTGTAGACCACGATCGCGACCTGGAAGAGCGCCGTCACCCCGAGCGCGACGAGAGACCACTTCACGGCCCAGATGCCGCGCTCCGTCGTGAGCAGCGATGCGTCCACAGTGCCGTGCGTGTGCGACCCATGGTCGTGCTCGTGGTCGCCGTGGTGTTCGTGGGTAGCCATCCGGTTCTCTTCCATGACTTGACGCGCGAGGACCTGCCATGTATTTATCAGATGCGAACTGTTATGGCAACACAACCCCTTGGGGTGGTGAGATGGCCGACCGTGCCGAACGTCTCTCTCGGATCATGCCGCTCATCCAGCATGCTGTCGCGCACCTCGGCGTGCAGTCGACGGAGACCGGACGCCGCTTCGGGCTCACAAACTCGCGAATCGTCGCGCTCGCGACCGTGCTGCACGCCGGCGAGTTGACCATGTCGGAGCTCGCGTCGGCGATCGACTACCCCCGCCCGCTCGCGACCAGGCTCGTCGACGAACTCGTGGAGCGGGACCTCCTCATGCGCCGCCACGATCCGGCCGACCGCCGGCGGGTTCTCGTCAGCCTCACCGACCAGGGCCTCCAGGTCTTCGAGGATGTGCACCGCGAGGCGGCGGCGATCCTCGAGCACGTGATCAGCGGGATGAGCGAGGACGACGCGGACGCCCTGATCCGCGGGCTCGAAGCACTGCTGGACGTACTGCACGACCCGAGCGGCCCACTTCGGCCGCACGCACACCACAAGGAGGCCTGAGTGCACAGCCACGACTCGGCGCGCTCGGACATCGAGGGCAGCGTCATCCACGCAAGCCGCTCCTACGACGCGTTCGCGTGGTTCATCCGCAGGACGGACGGGCCGATCCTCGATCTGGCCGAGATCCGCGAGGGCGACCGCGTGCTCGACATCGGGACCGGGCCCGGCTACCTCGCGCGGGCGGCCGCCGAGCGGGTCGGTGACACGGGCCGCGCGGTGGGCCTGGACGCCTCGCCCGAGATGATCGAGCAGGCGACGGCCCGGGCGAAGCAGGAGGGCTCCACGGCCGAGTTCGTCCTCGCCGGGGCACAGGAGATGCCGTTCGAGGACGGCTCGTTCGACGCGGTCGTCAGCCGCCTTGCGCTCCACCACATCCCGGCCGCAGTGAAGGAGCGGGCCATCGAGGAGATCGCCCGCGTCCTGGCCCCCGGCGGCCGGGTCGTGCTCGTCGACCTCCGCGAGCAGACGCTCGGGGCGCTACTGCACGCCGCCGTTCGCCGTCTGCACAGCGCAGAACCGCTCGCGGATGACGGCTCGCTCACCGAGGTCCTCAAGATCGATGCGTTCGCGGGACTCGAGACCGGGCGGATCAGCTTCCTGTCGTACGCGAGGGCCAGAAGGCGTTCGGAGTAGCCGGTCGCGCCGAGGCCGGATGAAACGGGGCACCCCGAAGGGTGCCCCGAAATCCGTTGGTCGGGCTGACAGGATTTGAACCTGCGACCCCTTGACCCCCAGTCAAGTGCGCTACCAAGCTGCGCCACAGCCCGAATCCACCGCCTCGGCGGCTCGTACACTCTAGAGCCCGTCGCCCTCCGAGGCAAGCGCATCAGGGGGCGCGTCGGGCGGTGTCACCACGGCGTCGTCGGGCACCCGCTCGGCGGCCGCGAGCACCGCAGCCCGCACCTCTGCGACCCGCTCCTCGCCCGCCTCCACCGTCGCCGCGATCCGCAGCGCGCCGGCGCGGCGGAGCATGTCGCCGGCCTCATCGCGACGCCCCGCGGCATCGAGCGCCTTCGACCGCGCCTCGAGCACCTCGGCGAGCAGGACGACGCGCTCGACGTCGAGCGTCCCGCCCGGCCGCAACATGCCGACGAGCCCCTCGACCGTCAGCTGGTACGCCAGCACCGCCGGCGCGCCGAGCGCGGCCGCCACGGCCTCGTCCGACGCTTCGAGCGCGTCCTCGGGGCGGTGCTCCCGTATCGCGGCCAGTTGCCGCCGGAACGCCGTCCCGACCTGCTCGATGAGCCGCAGGATGTAGTCGGACTGGTACACCGGCCGCGCCGCTATGCCCGCGCGGCGAGCAGCCGGGCCACGCGCGTCAGCAGCTCCCGTGCGATTGCGCGCTTGGAGCAGGCGGGCACGTCCTCGGCATCGTCGGCGGTCACGAACACAACCGCGTTGCGGTCCGAGCCGAACCCGAGCCCCTCGGCGGACACGTCGTTGGCCACCACGAGGTCGAGGTTCTTCGCGGCGAGCTTCATGCGTGCGTGCGCGACGACATCGCTCGTCTCGGCCGCGAAACCCACCAGCACGCGCTGTCCCTTGCGCGAGCCGAGGCCCGCCAGGATGTCGGGGGTGCGAACGATGCGGACCGTGTCCGGCGCCTCCTCCTTCTTGACCTTGCCCGCGGCAGTCTCCGCCGGGCGGAAGTCGGAGACCGCGGCGGTGGCGATCACCACGTCGCACGCGTCGTACGCCTCGCTGACGGCCGCCTCCATCTCGAGCGCCGTCCCGACGCGCACGACCTCGACCCCGAACGGGTCCGGCAGCGACGTCGGCCCGCTCACAAGCGTCACGGACGCTCCTCGGCGCGCGGCCTCCTCGGCGATGGCGTAGCCCTGCTTGCCGCTGGAGCGGTTCGACATGTGGCGCACCGCGTCGATCGGCTCCACCGTGGGGCCGGCCGTCACGAGCATGCGCACGCCCGCGAGGCCGCTCGAGCGCGTCAGTGCCGCGCGCACCTCGTCCGCGATGACATCGACCGCCGCAAGCCGTCCCTCGCCCACGTCGCCGCAGGCCAGCTCGCCGCTCTCGGGCTCGACCACGATCGCGCCGCGCGCCCGCAGAGCCGCGACGTTGGCCTGCGTGGCCTCGTCGCGCCACATGCGCACGTTCATCGCCGGCGCGATCACCAGCGGAGCCCGGCACGCGAGCGCGGTGGTGGTGAGCAGGTCGTCCGCGCGGCCGGTCGCGAGTTTCGCGAGCACGTTCGCCGTGCACGGCGCGATCACGAGCACACCGGCCTCCTCGGCCAGCGAGACGTGGTGGACCGGCGCGGCGGCCTCGTCCCACATCCCCACCGCGACCGGCTCGCGCGTGAGCGCCCGGAACGTCGTCGCCCCGACGAACCGCGTCGCGTTCTCCGTCATCACGACCTTCACCCGGACGCCGTCGCGCATGAGCTCGCGCGCCAGCTCGCACGCCTTGTACGCGGCGATGCAGCCGGTGACTCCGAGAACCACCGTGGGTGTGCGAGACTCAGCCATGCGCGGATTATCGCACGCAACGCGGGTATGAACCGCCCAAGGCCGCGAGAGCACGCACCTCGAGGAGGACCATGCCCACCGAGTACGGCACGAGCGCCGAGGTCCGCATCCGCATCGGCGGCCCCGCCGGGGCCGGCATCAAGGCCGCGGGCCAGACGCTCGCCCGGTCCTTCGTCGCGGCGGGCCTGAACACGTTCGACCTCACCGAGTACCCCTCGCTCATCAAGGGCGGCCACAACACCTACCACCTGCGCATCTCGCCCGATCAGCTCTACAGCCATGTGACACCGACCGACGTGCTCGTCGCGCTCGACCGCGCCACGGTGGACCTTCACCTTGCCGAGTTCACGGAGGGCGGCGCGATCGTCTACGACCCGGCCGCGGTGGACGCGGGCGACCTGGCCGCAACCGCCGGGCACTGCCCGGTGCCGGTGCCGCTCGCAGAGATCGTGAAGACCGCAGGCGGCGCGCCCGTCATGCGCAACGTCGCGGCGCTCGGCGCGGTCCTCGGCCACCTCGACTTCCCGCTCGCGTACCTCGTCGACTCGCTGCGCGCCCAGTTCGCACACAAGGCGCCCGAGGTCGCCGAGCAGAACGCCGCGATCGCCACGGCTGCCTACGAGCACGCGCAGCAGGCCCACTGCGCGTTCCCGGTGCGGCTTGCGCCGGTCGACGGCGCGCCGGAGCGGGTGCTGGCCGAGGGCGTGCCGACGTACGCCGACGGGCTGCCGCAGCTCGCGGGCGGACCGATCTGGCGGCACGCGGCCGCACCACGCGACGTCTCCGACCTCATGAGGCGCCTGTAGCGAACCGCAGCGGGGACTCGCAGCGTCTGAAGCACCACGGAACGGCACACGGAGGCACGAGGAGGGACCCGGCCATGAAGCGAACCACACTCGTCCTGACGGCGTTGGCGCTGGCGTCCGGCCTTGCCGGCTGCGACGCGATCCGCTCGGCGATGCCGCCGAAACCGCCCGAGCGCCCAGCCGACATGAGCGGTGCTGTCACCACCATCGACAAGACGCCCGCAGCCGGCGACGTCCTCGGGAGCATGCTGGTGGAGGACCCGAACGGCACCGACAAGGCCCAGGTCACCGTGACCGCGAAGACCACGGTCTTCGTGAAGATGACCGACAAGACCGGGGCGGCCACGTTCGCGGACCTCATGACCGGCGATCGCGTGCAGGTGTGGTTCACCGGACCGGTGGCCGAGTCCTACCCGGTGCAGGGCACCGCCGAGGCGATCGTGGTCGTGCCATAGCGCGAGAAGAACAGCGTGAACGCCGTCCGGACGAAGGTACGCGACGTGACGGCGTCGATGAGGGGCTTCAGACTCACGGTCGCGCAGGGTGGCACGGCGCGTCGGCCTCGCAGGTATACTCTCACCGCATCGCCACAGACCGATCGCCAAAGGGGGCGCACAGCGCATGCCGGAACGCATCCTGATGGTCATAGCCCCGGACACCTTCCGCGACGAGGAGTACACCGTCCCCCGCGAGGTGCTCGAGCGCCGCACCGCCGAGGTCGTGGTCGCGAGCACGCGCGCGGGCGTCTGCACCGGTCGTTTCGGTACGGAGGCGCTCGCCACCCTCGCCATCGCCGAGGCGGACCTCGCCGGCTTCGACGCGCTCGTGCTCGTCGGTGGCGGCGGCGCGAGCGTGTTCTTCGACGACGCGCACGCGCATCGCCTCGCGCGCGAAGCGGCCTCGACCGGCAAGGTGCTCGCCGCCATCTGCATCGCGCCCTCGACGCTGGCGCACGCCGGGCTGCTCGACGGCAGACGCGCCACGGCGTTCGAGAGCCGCGCAGAGGACCTGGTCGCGCACGGCGCGGTCTGGACCGGTGCGCCGGTCGAGATCGACGGAGCGATCGTGACCGCGAACGGCCCGGATGCCGCCGCCGCGTTCGGGATGGCCGTCGCCGACCTCCTCGGCCTGCCCTGAAGGCGGCACCGCCGACCCCGACCGCACGAAGGGACCGTTCCATGAACATGCACCGCTGCCTGATCTGCGGAGAGACGTTCCTCGGCTACGACGCGCCGAGCAACTGCCCGTTCTGCGGCGCGCACGTCGAGTTCTTCACCACCCCCGACGGCTACCCCGACGGGCTGAACGACGTCGACCTCACCGAGACCGAGCGCGCCGACCTCGAAGCCTCGGTGCAGGTCGAGCTGTCGAACGCGCGCTTCTACGCGGGCATGGCCGAGCGCAAGGACAACGACACGCTGCGCAGCGCCTACAAGCGCCTGTCGCGCATCGAGGCAGAGCACTGCTCGCTCTTCTGCAAGCTGCTCAAGACCGCGAAGCCCGCCGACCTCATGACCCCCGGGGAGACCACCGGCTCGTGGGAGACTGACATCGCCGACTCCGTCGTGCGCGAGACCCGCGCCAAGGGCCTGTACGACGAGTTCGCCGCCCGCGCCACCAACGCGCGCATCCGAGGGGTCTTCGAGGCGATCTCGGCGGTGGAGGCCGACCACCTCGTGCTCGACGAGGTCGCGAAGGACTACCTGTAGCTGGGCAGCCGCCCCGCGCGGGCGCCGCTGCGCTCCGCTACCGGTCCGGCAGTGCCAGGAGCCACTGACCGACGCGCTCCTTGGCGGGCTCGAACCGCATCGCCCACGTGCGGCTCGCCGCGACCTCGATGTCATCCGGGATCTCCGCGCTTATGGACTCCACCGCCGTGACCTCGCCTGTAACAGCGTCGATCACCGTCACGTCGAGGGACTGCACGATCGAGGGCACCTTCCCGCCCTCCGCCCCGGGCGGTTCGAACTCCGGGCCGGGCCTCTCTGAGGTCGCGATCCACGCGATCGCCTTGACCGAGGCAGTGTTGAACGCGGCATACGCGCGCGGCACGCCGTAGGCTTCGGCCGTCGCGCCGGAATCGAACTCCGCCGGGCGCTTGGCGTAATCGGACTCGAGGAGCAGCACCTTCCCTGCGGGACGGTAGCCGCTGTCACCGGTCTCGGGGTGCGCGACCGCGAGAGCGTCGTCGATCACGGGCTGGAAGTGTGCCTGCACGGCAGGAGCGTCGAACGGCTCCACGGTCGAGCAGGCGGCGCTCACCAGCGCCGCGGCCAGCGCGAGGATGGCGAGCGTGGCCGACCCCGCCCGCACCTACAGCTCCTGCCGCTCGAACACCCACACGGCGGCGGCGACCATCGCCGCCCCGAGCACGACGGCGGCCACGAGCGGGACGGCCACCGCCTGACCCCGCCCTGCGAGCACAGCTCCCGGCGCCGCGCCCAGGCCCACGGGCGTGAACGCGGCCACCGGCCCCCAGATGCCGGCGACGGACATGACCAGCAGCGCCCCGAACCCGATGCCCGCAGCGCCTGCCTGCGACGGCACGACCGTGGACAGCAGCGTCATCATCGTGAGCAGGAAC
>VAUM01000014.1 GCA_005774595.1 Actinomycetota bacterium | reverse complement strand
GCGCGGGCACGGCGACCGCGCGCGAGGCGACCGCCTCGGCGCCCGCCTCCGGGTCCGCCGCCGCGACGCGCTCCGCGAGCGCGATGGCATCGGCCGGCGCGTCGCCCTCGGTCGCCGCCACGGGCTCGAACGCCGAGAAGCCGCTGTGCGGCGACTGTCACGGGGCGCACGACATCGAGGTCCTGGAGGACAATCCCGCCGGGCAGCTGCGGCTCCACCGCCAGGGATACGAGGTCTGCGGGCGCTGTCATCGTGACTGGTGGGACAGCTACGCGGACTACTATCATGGCGCCGCGTTCAAGAAGGGCACGAAGGACGCGCCCGCCTGCTGGGACTGCCACGGCTGGCATGAGATCCGGCCGTCCGACGACCGGCGTTCGGGGGTCTCGGACGCCAACCTCGTCGAGACCTGCGCGAAGTGTCACAAGCAGGCGAAGGAGAAGTTCGTCGTGGCGACCAGGGACATGATCCACGGACGCGCGGACGCACGGCAGGAGAATCCGGTGTACGCGGCGTACTCCCGCGTGCGCGACGCGATCTCCGGCTTGTTCGGCCGTCGCTCGGACTAGGTATCACCGGCCCTCGCGGGCCTTCTCGGGAAGGGGAATGGGGCACATGACAGGAACGTACGGACGTTGGTTGCGGCGGGTCGTCCCCGTCGCGCTGCTCGCGGCAGCCGCGCTGCTCGCGCTGGCGGTCCCGGTCGTCGCGCAGGAGGCACCGGCGGCGCCGACGCTGGCCGACGCCGCCTCGATCGACCAGCTGAACGAGCTGTGGGACCTGCTGGAGACGGGACCGGTGTTCAAGCAGAAGTGCCAGAACAAGCTGTGCCACCCCACGCTGCTGTCTGCCGATGCCCGGCGCGGCAAGGTGTCCGAGATCATCTTCAGTCACGGCATCCACATGGGGCAGTTCGACTGCAGCGCGTGCCACACGCGCTTCCCCCATCAGGCCGGCGGCGAGCCCGAGAAGCCGAGCATGAAGCAGTGCTTCTCGTGCCACGGCCTGCGGCATGGGCCGATGGGCATCGTCGCGTATGACGCATGCGAGACGTGCCACCGGACGCGCCGCGAGGACCTCCGCCCGTCGTTCCATACGGCGGACTGGGCGGCCAAGCCCCACGTCGCTCCGTCGCTCGCCGAGTTGCAGACCCGGTGCATGATGTGCCACGAGGGGAGGTTCTGCGACGACTGCCACGCGGAGGAGTACGTCCGCTGGGAGCCCGAGGCGCCCGCGACCTACACGTACGACCCCGGCTATAGCTGTACGTCCTGCCACGAGCAGCCGAGCCTCGTGCGCACCGGCCCGAGCGGCGTGCAGTCCTTCGCGATCAGCGGCCTGTCGGAGTCGGCCCACGCCGACCTGTCGTGCGTGAAGTGCCACTCCGACTTCAAGTACGACGACACCAAGGACGCGAGCGCGGACTGGACCGTGAACGCTGGCCTCGCGTGCATGAACTGCCATGACCACGAGTCGCAGGCGGGCGCGTACAAGAAGTCCGTGCACTGGGCGGGGACCCAGAAGGTCCGCGGCCTCGTAGCCGGGAACGCTCAGATGGCCAACTGCGGCTCCTGCCATGGCGGCCACGACATCATGAGCCTCGACAGCCAGCTCGCGTCGGCCGCCCTGCATGCCTCGGCCCTCGAGGTCTGCGCGCGCTGCCACGAGGACTACTACGCCTCGTACAACGACTACTACCACGGTGCCGCGTACAAGAACGGCACGAAGGACGCTCCCGCGTGCTGGGACTGCCACGACGCGCACGGGACCCTGCCGTCCGCCGACCAGTCGTCGTCGGTGTCCGCCGGCAACCTGCCCGGTACCTGCGCCGGCGGTCTGTCGCCCAACATGCGCTGCCACCGCGACACGAGCGAGAAGTTCGTGGCGAACGCCAAGGACCTCATCCACAAGAAGCCTGCGACGGCCGAGAACAACCCGATCAGGAAGTTCTTCCGGAAGGTGTTCAAGCGAGACAAGGGCTAGACACGCCGGTACGCGCACTCAAGGGGGTGGTGGCTGCCGTCGTGGTGGCCGCCGCCCTCTCGCTGTCGCTCGCTCTGCCGGCATCGGCTCAGGAGCCGGCGGCCATCGACCTGACCGGCCCCGTCGAGCGCGCCAACTGCGCCCCCTGCCACCTGAGGATCGCCGAGACCGACATCCCCGGGCTCATCTTCTCGCACGGCAACCACCTCGTGTTCCCGTGCGAGTCGTGCCACCGCATCTCGCCGCACGAGAACGGCGTGACGCGACGTCCGGACATGGACGCGTGTTTCGCCTGCCACGGCGTGGAGCACGAGGACGGCCTCCTCGCCACCGGCGAGTGCCGCGACTGCCACCCGCCCGGCGTCACGTTGCGTCCGCGCTCGCACACGGCGACGTGGGCGCAGGAGCCCCATGCCGCCGTCGGGCGGCGCGACGGCGTGAGCCGCTGCATGATGTGCCACGACGCCGGCCCGGACTGCGACGCCTGCCACGCCGAGAAGCGGCTGCGCGGCCCGGACAACCGGCCGCTCCAGCAGATGCCCGGCGCGTACCTCTCGGTCGTCCCGGAGATCGTCGACAGGCCTGCGGTGGTGGTCGATCCGAACGCCCCGACGACGATGGGGCAGTGCGTGTTCTGCCACCCCGACATCGACGTCCTGTCCGCGCCGATGCGCAAGCGGCTCATCTTCAGCCATGAGCCGCACCTGAAGGACAACCATCAGTGCGCGGCGTGTCATCCCGAGTTCGGCCACGGCGCGGAGACGATCCGCCGCCCCGACATGCTCTCGTGCTACCGCTGCCACGGCCTGCTCCACGGCGCTCAGGGCCTCGTCGCCACCGAGGAGTGCGACGCCTGTCACCCCAAGGGCTTCGAGCTCGTCCCGCCCGATCACACCAAGCAGTTCATCGCCGGGACCCACAAGAAGCACGCGAACGAGCAGCCTGCGTACTGCGCCCAGTGCCACAAGCCGGAGTTCTGCGTCGAGTGCCATGCCGGCCGCAAGAAGCTCGCGGACGGGAAGATCAGCAAGCCGGTCATTCCCGCGGATCACAAGTCCAAGGACTGGAAGACCAAGCACGGCCCGCCCTACCTCGCGCAGAAGGGCTCGTGCGCGTCGTGCCACGACTCGCCCTCGTGCCAGCGCTGCCACAAGACCGTCATGCCGCATCCGTCCGACTGGCTGAAGAAGCACAGCCTCGAGGCCGGGGTGCCCAAGGAGGACTGCAACGTCTGCCACACGGACCGGCGGTTCTGCCAGGAGTGCCACCACGACCGCGTCAAGCGGCTCGAGCTGGTCGAGGCCAACTGCACGCCGTGCCACAAGGAGATGAAGCAGAAGCCGCCGACGAAGATCAAGAACAAGGGCTTCGCCGAGCACGCCGTGCACTTCAAGGTCGCCAAGCGCTTCGGTGGCCCCAAGGACCGGCCGTACCTCTGCGACGAGTGCCACATCGGGTTCGGGCACGTGACCGTCGGTGGAGATTCTGCGGGGACGCACGGCCAGAACCTCCCGAGCGCGGCCCACGACGTGCGCCTGTGCTACGGTTGCCACGGTGCTCTGGACTACCGCAACGTACTCATCGCCAAGTATCCCGGCGCCGAGCTCTGCCGGCGCTGCCACCAAGAGCTGCGGCTCTGACACGCCGGGCGCCGCGCGTCCGGCGTGCCGCCCCGGGAGGTCATCTCGTGGAACTGCTCGGCCGACGCATCCGCCCGCTCGACGCCGCGCTCTGGATCGTCGGGGCGCTCGTCGCCGTGGTCGCGGTGTGGCTCGGCGCGGCGCTCGTCACAGACCGGCTCTCGGCCGGCGGGGACTCTCCCGTCACGCGCGAGATCGCCGCGCTCGAGGACCTCGTCCGCAAGGAGCCGGCGAACGACGTCGCGCGGCTGCAGCTCGCCCAGGCGCTGTCGATCGCCGGCCGCGAGGACGAGGCGGTCACGCACTACCGGGCCGTCCTGCAGGAGGATCCCGAGAACGTCACCGCGCTGTCGGGCCTCGGCTTCATCGCGAGCACGCGCAAGCAGTGGGAGACCGCCGAGGGCTACTGGCAGCGCATCATCACCCTGCTGGAGCAGACCGAGGGGTCCGGCCAGAACCAGGCGCTGGAGACCGCGTACTTCTACATGGGCGACGTCCTCCTCGAGCAGAAGCGCTACGCCGAGGCGATCCCGTACTACCGGGCCGCCCTGCGCATCAAGCGCAGTTCCGCGGACGTGCACTACCACCTCGCCGTCGCGTACCGCGAGACCGGATCGCCAACCAAGTACCGCGAGGAGCTCGAGGCCGCTCTCGCCTTCGACCCCGTGATGCCCGAGGCGAACTACGACTACGGCAACATCCTGCTCGCGGAGGGCGACCGCGCGACGGCCGCGGAGCACTTCCGCGCGTCCGTCGACGCGGCCCCCGGCATCGAGGCGCCCGTCGAGGCGCTCGAGGCCCTCGGGCCCGCGGAAGACCGCATCGCCGCCGCGCAGCGGCTCCGCGAGACCGACCCGAAGGCCGCCCTCGTCGAGGCCCGCATCGCCGCTGCCCTCGAGCCCTCCGACGTGGCCGCGTGGGCGCTGTGCGCCGGACTCTACGAGAAGACCGGCGACGTGGAGCGCGCCTTGCAGATGTGGAAGCGGGTCGTGGCGCTCGACGGCCAGAACGCCGAGGCCAACGAGGCCGTGAGGAGGCTCTCGGGTGCGAAGTAGTCACGAGAGCCGCGCGGAGCGTTTCGAGCGCGAGCGCCGGCGCAGGAAGATCGTCGCGCTCGTCCTGCTGCTCCTGCTGCTCCTCGCGCTCGGCTACAGCGCGTACTACTTCAGCGCGAACCGCCGCCTCCCGATCGCCGACGTGCTCCCGGACGCGTTGGCCGAGGTCCAGCCGCCCCGCTACCTCTTCTCCATCACCGGCCAGGGCGGCAGCCGGCTCGACGACGTCGTCGGGCTCGCCTACCGCGGCACGCGCGTGTACGTCGTCAACTTCGCCACCAGGACCGTGCGCGTGTTCGACCGCGACGGGCGCTACCTCTTCGAGTTCAACGCGGTCGACGGCGGCGTCCTGAAGAACCCGGTGCACCTCGCGACGGACTCCAAGGGCCAGGTGTGGGTCACAGACCGCCGTCTGCGCTCGCTGTTCGTCTTCGACGCGGACGGCCACTACCTGCGGAAGTTCTCGCCGGGCGCGGCCATCGAGGCCAGCTGGACCCCGCTTGCGGTGGCGTTCGACGAGAAGGGCCGGCTGCTCGTCACGGATGTCGGCGTGACGACCGAGCATCGCGTCCACGTGTTCGATCAGGCCGGCAAGCACGTCGTGACCTTCGGGAAGACCGGCCAGGTCGCGTACGACCAGGACGACCCCGGCAGCTTCTACTTCCCGAACGGCATCGCCGGCTATCGCGACCTCGTCTATGTGGCGGACGGCGACAACCGGAGGATCCAGGTCTTCGACCTTGCCGGCAGGTTCCAGAGGTTCGTGGCGACCTCGGGCGTCCCGCGCGGGGTCGCGATGGATGACACCGGGCGCCTGTACGTCGCCGACGCACTCGCGCACCAGATCGATGTCTACACCTCGGAGGGCGACAAGGTGGTGCGCTTCGGCGAGCAGGGCGTCGGCACGGGGCAGTTCAGCTTCCCGAACGACGTCGCTCTCGACGGCACCGGGCGCATCTACATAACGGACCGCGAGAACGACCAGGTGCAGGTCTGGGCGTGGCCGGTCGCCGAGGCGCCGGTCGAGCTCGCGCGCAAGTACCCGTGGGCCGCTGCGGCCGCCTGCTGCCTGCCGCCGCTGTTCCTGCTCGTCCCGTTGCTGCGCCGCCGCCGCAAGTACGTCGTCACGCACGACTTCGTCGAGGCGCTCGTCGCCGACGGGCAGGTGCGCGAGATGGACGGCACCGGCCTCGAGTGGCTCGTGCCGGTGGCCGAGCACCCGCAGTACGTCGACCGCGTCGAGGACGGTGTCGACCTCGGCGAGCTGCTCGTGGCCGAGGAACACTCGCCGTCCGACGCCGCCGACCTCCAGGCGCGCCTCGAGGTGGACGGCCGCACGGCGGTGCTGCTCGCGATCGCCCGGCGCGTGAAGCGCCTCGCGACCACCGACGAGGAACTGCGCAAGAGCGCGGTGCTCCTCGGCATCGACGTCTACGGGCCGGAGGAGTTCCTCAGAAGGCACGGCAGGAGGCGGTGACGACCGCTCGTCGTTTAAGGGTGCTTCACACACCCGCGAGGGTGTTGACATGCCCATTGACCGGGCGTAGTGTGCGGTTCACGCGCTTGTAACTAGTGTTACAAGAGCGGCCGCCGAGGAGCTCGCCGGCAGCGGGCGCTTCAGGCGGCGCGTTTGACACAAGGAAGATGTCTCCGAGCCCTCGCGACCTACCGCGGCGCCATCCGCTACGGTCCTTGGGCCGATAGGGTGTCAGGGGAAACCCGGGCGCCTCCCCTTCTTTGGAAAGGAGACGACACCCGAGGCGGCGCGCCGGCACGCGCGCTGTCGAAGGGTGCCCGTGCCGGGGAAGGGGACATCATATAGAGGTGGCAGTCCAGGTCGATCGCTGACGCGGCTCTTTCTCGCCGCGACCGGGTCGGCCTTTTGCGTTTCGCGTACTCCCGCGCGCGTCGCTGAAGCCCGGATGAAAGGAGGCGGTGAGGCGGAAGCGAAGGGCACAAGGGCCCTGCGGGCGGGAGCGGAAGGTTTCAAGTTCCCCTGAGGAGTGAGGGAAGAAGGATGGGACACAAGGAGACAGACTTCGAGGGCCGCGGGCTTTCTCGGCGCGACTTCTTGAAGGCCACGGCCGCGACGGTCGCCGCAGGCGGCGTCGCGGACTTCGCCTTCAACGCCGAGCAGGCTCTGGCCTACGAGGGTGTCGCCGGCTACACCGTCACAATCTCGACGTGCCCCTACTGCTCCGCCCAGTGCGGGCAGCGGGTCGTCGTCGAGGACGCGACCGGTGAGGTCGTCGACATCTACGGTGACTACCAGTCGCCGACCAACTCGGGCGGCCTGTGCGCGAAGGGTGCGGGCGCGTTCCAGCTCGTGACCAACCCGCGCCGCGTGGGCGCGTACGAGTTCCCTATGACCTACCAGAACCAGACGCTGGCCGCCCACCCCGAGCACGCCGAGTTCGCGTCGGACGGCACGGGTGACCCCGTCATCTACAAGCGCGTCGAGGGTGTCAGCGACTGGACCGCCATCGACATGGCGACCGGCCTGTCCGAGATCGCCACGGCGATGGTCGCGGCCCGCGGCAGCTTCACCGCCGGCGAGGCGAGCGGCTACAACAGCCAGTCCGTGGCGTTCTTCGGCTGCTCGCACATGAACACGGACGAGAACTACCTGTACCGCCGCATGATCGCCCAGTTCGGGACCACGAACACCGAGCATCAGGCCCGCATATGACACTCCTCCACGGTGGCCGGTCTGGCCGCCGCATTCGCGAGGGGTGCCATGACGAACTCCTGGACGGACATCGGTAACGCGACGCTCGTGGTCGTGATGGGCGCGAACCCGTCCGAGAACCACCCGGCGTGCATGGCCCACATCAACCGGGCCCGCGCCGCCGCTCCGAAGACCCTGCCCGGCGGGCAGACGTCGAACAAGCCGGCCGCCGAGCTGTGGGTCATCGACCCGCGCAAGACGCGCACCGCATGCCAGGCCGACCGGTTCATCCGGATCCGCCCCGGCACCGACATCGCGTTCATCAACGCGGTGACGAACTACATCCAGACGGCGCTCGACGCCGACCGTACGGGCGGCTGGACGGACCAGCGGCTCGTGAACCTGAACGCCTTCCTGAACCAGACTGGCAACCAGGCCTGGCGCGCGGACGACGGCACGAACACGGGCACGATCTCGCGGTCGAAGTACACGGACGCCCGGCTCATCGTGAACAGCGGCGGCACGGACTACGACCGCGCGCTGCACGAGACGAGCACCGGCTCCGTGATCACCGCCTTCCCGCGTGTCGCCTCGACCTACTACGGCGACGCGCAGACCGTGTACAACCGCCTCAAGGCGCACACCACGCACTACTCGCCGGCGATCGCCGCGGCGATCTGCGGGTGCGACGCCCAGGACATCATCGACGTCGCCGAGAAGATGATGGACCACAGCCGCATCTCCAGCTACAACACGGCGACCTCCGTCCTGGGTACGGCCGACACGATCATCGGCGACCCGACCAGCCAGTACTACCGGTCGACGACGATGCTCTACGCGATGGGCCTGACCCAGCACACCTACGGGTCGCAGAACGTGAAGTCGTTCGCCGTCATCCAGACGCTGCTCGGCAACGTCGGGCGCGCCGGCGGCGGCATCAACGCGCTGCGCGGCATCCACAACGTCCAAGGCTCGACCGACATGGGCGTGCTGTACGGCAACATCCCGGCGTACTCGGGCAACCCGAGCACCCAGCCGTACGAGGACACGCACGCCTTCGGCAAGTACATCGACGCACTGTGGGGCATCCGCATCAGTCGGGCGAAGCGTGCGTATCTTGCGCTCGCGTCCGGTGCAGGCGAGACGGTCAAGTACGCGGCGAAGACCGCAGGCGTAGCGGGCAACAGCTACTTCGTGCGCTATCTCGACCCGGGTGTGGCGGGAGCGCTGTCCGTGGCCGTCCTGGCCAACACGCCTGCCGCAGGCCAGACCACGGTCCAAGTCACGCTCGCGCACGACGGTGTCGCCCCCACCTCGACCGCCAACGACGTGGTCGCGGCCATCAAGGCCTCGGCGGGCGCTGCGGCGCTCATCGACTGCATCGTGTCGGCCGGCGGAGCCACCGTGGTGGCCGCGGCCGGTCCGACCGCCCTCGCGGGTGGCGTGGACGCCGACTACAACCCGGCGTACCCGGGCTCCGGCCTCGCAGGAGCGGGCACCGGCCTGCCGACGCTGAGCGGCATGGCGCTGCAGCAGTACGGCTTCTACAGCATGACGCGGAAGTGGTTCGGCGACACGACCTACGTCTCGAAGGCGGACGTCGACAAGATCTACTCGCTGTGGCCGAAGGTCAACGGCACGAACCACATCCAGATGTTCCGCAACATGATCAGCCATGGTACCGGCCAGAGCGACACGCTCACCTTCAGCGGGACTCCCGGCACGATCACCCTCACCAAGAAGGGGATCAAGGCCGGCACGATCGCGATTGCCGGCTACACCGAGGGCACCGACTTCAAGGTGAGCTACCCGACGGGCGTCATCACGCGCATCGCCACGGGGACCATCCCGGCAGGCGCCACCGTGACGGTGACCTACGACTACGGCATCACGGCCGCGATGGTCTGGGGCCAGAACCCCGCGATCACCGAGCCGAACCAGGCGAAGGTGCGCGAGGGCCTCTACCAGCTCGACACGCTGGTCGTGACGGATATGTTCGCGACCGAGACCGCCCAGTGCGACCGCAAGCCGGGCGGCGTCACGTACCTCATCCCGGCGTGCGCGCACGTGGAGAAGGCCGGCTCGGTCACCAACTCGGGCCGCACGCTCCAGTGGCGCACCGCCGCCAGGCCTCCGCGCGGTAACAGCCGTTCGGACATGTTCTGGCTGTTCAAGATGGCTCAGGCGCTCGATGCGGCGAGCGCGTTCACGCACATCACCGGCGTGTGGGCGACTCTGTCCACGCCGAAGGCCGGCTCGGTCTACACGAACATGTACGTGAATCAGTACGCCTTCACCGAGGCGAACTGGGACCCGGCCGTCCCTGCGACCGCGGTCGCGGCCAACGAACTCGTCGCCGAGAACGTCTTCAAGGAGATGGCGACCGGCTCCACCGCCGGCGGGACGATCTGGATCTACACGGACGGCTACAAGGCGGCGCTCACCGACGAGCGGCCGGCCGACTACGGGGCGTGGACGCTTGCCAACCGCGCCAAGTCGCGTGAGACCACCGACCTGTGGGGCACCTTGGCGTTCCCGCGCTGGGGCTACTCGTGGCTGGTCAACCGTCGCGTGCTCTACAACAACGGCGACGTGATCCGCGCCGTCGCGCCGACGTACCCGTCGTGGGCTGCGTCGACCGCATACGCGCTCAACACCAAGATCGTCGCAGCGAGCAAGATCTACCGCTGCACCACCGCCGGCACGTCGGGCGCGGTCGCTCCCACGTGGCCGGCGTCCGGCACCGTCAACGACGGCACCGTGGTGTGGACCTTCTTCGCCAGCGCCACCGCGGCAGAGGAGCCGGACGCGTATCAGGGTCCCGACAAGTGCGCGAGGCTGTTCGTCTCGACCAACTCCGGCCTGATCGACTACGCCGACTCGAACTACCGCACGATCCACCGTCTCTCCGACGTCCCGAAGACGCCGGCGGGGGCGAATCCTGCCGTGCACGTGCTGCCCGGCCGCTTCCCGGCGCACACCGAGCCCTACGAGTCGCCGCACGACGGCACCATCGCGGGCAAGGCGGACTACGCGACCACGTACGGCTACAACAGCACCGGCACCGCGGGCAACCTGCTGCTGTCCGGCACGCCGCGCGGCACCGGCGCCACCTACCCGTACGTGCTCACGACGATCCGCTGCGTCGAGCACTTCCAGGGTGGCCCGATCACCCGCAACAACCCCGCCAACCACGAGGCCGAGCCCGAGCCGTGGATCGAGATCAACTCGGTCGACGCGCGCACCGAGGGCATCTCGACGGGCGACTGGGTCAAGGTGATCACCGCTCGCACCGACGGCTACGCGAACGACCAGCTCGATGACGACCCGCACTTCCCCGACGCCGCCTACGGCCAGGGCTTCCGTGCCCGGGTCGGCGTGGGCGTCGAGTCGAACCAGCGTGTCGCCCAGGGCGTGGTCGCCATCCCGTGGCACTGGGGTGAGCGCGGCCTGTCGAAGGGTTCGCGTGCGAACGACATCACGATCGACGCGATGGACGCCAACACGACGATCCCAGAGTTCAAGGCCTGCCTCTGTCGAATCGTCCGGATACCTTAAGGAGGTGCGTGAGAGATGACCCGTATGGCGATCCTTCAGGAAGTCGACAAGTGCATGCGGTGCAACGGCTGCGTGATCAGCTGCAAGCGCACCTGGCAGATGGTGAACGAGACGATCGGCGTGCACCGGACCGCGTATGACCAGCGCGTGGCCATCAAGTCCCAGAAGAACGTGGACATGGGCCCGTTCGTGCGCTTCAGCTGCTGGCACTGCCCCGATCCCCCCTGCGTGACCGCGTGCCCGTTGAGCGCGCTCGCGAAGCAGGAGAACGGTGCGGTCAGCATCGACCCGACGGTCTGCAACCCGGCCGTCTGCAACCAGGAGTGCGTCGCCGGTTGCCACCGCGGCGGGTTCCCCAAGATCGGCGTCGGCTCGGAGCAGTACCCGACGGCCAAGGCGTGGAAGTGCACGATGTGCTGGGGCCGCGCCGGTGACGTCGCCACGTACGTGGCCGCCGACCCGACGCTCACCGCCAAGTACGGCCAGCCGCTCCCGACGCGTGCGACCACGGCGCAGATCACCGCGTGCGCCGAGCGCGCCCACGAGCCTTCGTGCGTCTTCACCTGCCCGGCCAAGGCGATGCGCTACGAGCCGGAGGCGACCGTGTGGGCCGAGGTCCAGGCGCCCGCCAACGGCTACGTCTCGTTTGCCGGCGGCGGGGGCGGCTCAGTCATCTGGGCGAGCAAGAAGTACTTCATCGCGCAGCCGAAGGCCGACCCGCTCATGGAAGACCACCTGAGCCCGATGGTGAGCGAACTGCTCGCCGGTCCGTTCGCCAAGGCCGCGGCTGCTGCTACACTCGTCGCCGGCGGCCTGCTGGCCATCGGCGCCGCCAAGGCGAAGAACGCCTCGAAGACGGAAGGGAGCGTGGACTGATGGCCAAGAAGCTCACGGTGCTGTTCGCCGTGGCGCTCGCCGCCGCGGTCCTGATCGCCCCGGCCGTCGCGTACGCGAACTTCGCGGTCCACGGCAACTACACGCAGGACACCGACGCGTGCGCGGGTTGCCACAGGGCCCACACGTCGTTCAGCTCCATCACGTGGTCGGACGGGACGAACACGCACAGCGCGCTGCTCGTCTCCTCGGCGACGCGGATGGACCAGTTCTGCTATGCCTGCCACGGTGCGGACGCCCAGGGCGCCGACACCAACGTCGAGGAAGGTGTGTACGAGGGCACGCTCTACGGCACCCAGAACGCCATCCTCAACGGCGGCGGCTTCGCCTCGCTCGGCCCGACAGCCACGACGTCCACGCACATCAAGGACGGGGCGGCCTGGTGGGCATGGGGCGGCGGCGTCTACGGTGCGGCGGCGTCCTCGCCCTTCAACCCGGCGACGGGCGCCACGGGCGAGATCGTCACCGGCATGACGGACGACGACATCGACATGGACTGCGCCACCTGCCACGACCCCCACGGTTCGTCGAACTACCGCATCCTCAAGGACATGGTGTACGGCAACCGCGTGGGCGGCTACTACGGTACGGGGAGCAACCCTGCCCCGACGCCGTGGGTGTGGTCCGCCGAGCCGGGCTACCCGGCCAACGGTTTCGCGCTGCACACCTCGTACCCGTCCTACGTCCCGAACTACACGACCCCGATGTACGCTCGCGGTGAGACGTGGACCGTCAGCGGCACGGACGTCGACGGCGTCTCCGGCGCCATCAAGGGCATGAGCGGCTGGTGCGTGGGGTGCCACGGCACCTACCTCACCAAGACGAGCGTGTACAACGCAGGCGACCAGCGTGCCGACGACGCCACCACCGGCATCTCCGGATGGGGCGCGGCGACGGTCGATCCGTTCATGACCCGCCACCGTCACCCGATCAACGTGCCGCTGTCGAACTACGCCGGCGCGCGCGCTCTCGTGGTCACGGACAACCCGCTGCCGCTCGCTCACAATCGTGCGACCGAGTCCGGCGCCATCACCAACACGGCGACCGACTGGGTCGAGTGCCTGACGTGCCACCGCGCGCACGGCACCTCGGCGATCATGACCGGGTACGCGGACTCGTACTCCAACTGGGAGCCCGTGCCCGACTCGAACCCGCTCGCGGAGTTCGGGACCGGCGTGAATCTGGCTCCTGATGGTGTTCCGCCGGCGGACAGCAGCGCTCTGCTGCGCGCCGACAACCGCTACGTGTGCGAGGTCTGCCACAACAAGTAGGCGCCTCGTCACGCAACGGGATCGACGGGCAGGGCCGGAGGCGACTCCGGCCCTTCTCCTTCCACCGCGGTACACGCGTTCTCCACGACGATGCGGCAGTGTCGCCGTACCGGCAGATGACGTGAGGGCGAAGGATGCGAGGCAAGGGGATCATCGCGGCTGCGGCCGCGGCGCTGGGCTCCACGGCCCTGGCGCTCCTCCAGCCCGGACTGACGGGTGGCGTCGCGCCCGCCTGGGTCGGGGTCGCGGGAGCGGTCGGAGCGGTCGTCGCCACCGCGGCCGTGTTCAGGCTTCCTGCGGCGCGCGAGTGGTCGTCGCTCGGCACCGCGGCGATCGCACGGCAGGTCGCAGGTGGTGCCGCCGGCCTTGCCGCAGCGCCGCTCCTCGTGATGGCGAACCGCTACACCGACGCTCCGTCCGCGAGCGAGGCGTTGTTCCTCACCACCGCCGGATGGGCGTTCGTCGCGGCCGCCGGCGGGGCACTCCTCGAGCGGCGCGCCGGTCGGCCCGTCTCGCTCATGGCCGCGGTCTCGGCGCTCGTGGGATGCGCCGCGCTCGTCGCATCGTGGGAGTTCCCGAGCTCGTTCTCGCCGTTCGTGAGGTTCCCGCGCGAGGAGGCGGCGTTCCTCGTCGCCGGCGCCTGCTGGGCTCTCTACTCGGTGCTCATGGCGCGCGAGCCGGCCGCCGCGAAGCGCCCCGCGGCGTGGGTCGCGGCGCTGACCGGGCTCGTCGTCAGCGTGGCGGCCCTCGCGTTCAGTGGTGAGCTGGCGCGGTCCGAGGTCCCGCGGCTCGCGGCGTACGCGGCGGCGTCGGCTGTGTTCGTGGCCGGCTGGCTCGTGCTCCTGCGCGACGTCGGTCTCATGCGTTCCGCGGCGGCGCTGTTCGCTCCGCCCGTGCTGGTCACTGCCCTGTCGTGGGCGGCCGCGGGCACCATCGCCGGCGGGCAGCCGATGCTGCTCGGCCGGACTGCTGCGGCTGCGGCGCTGGCCGCGGTGTCGGCCGGTGTGCTGGCGTGGCCGGGTCCCGCTGCCGAGGTCGTGCAGCCTGTCCGGCGTGCCGTCGCGCTCGGGGCCGCGGTGCTCGCGGGGGCGCTGGCCGTGGCCGGCCTGGCGGCGGACGCGGTGGGCGCTTCGGTCTCTGTCCCTTATGCACATCTGGCGCCGCCGACGGCAGAGGATGGGGAGTTCCCGGGTGCCGGGTGGACCTGTAAGATAGTAGG
>VAUM01000013.1:13261-14337 GCA_005774595.1 Actinomycetota bacterium | reverse complement strand
GGCGTGGGCGCGTCTGCGCGGGGCCGAGCCGCACCCGCGGCCGCACCGGCTCGTGTGGGCGCTGCTCACCCCGGCGCTCGCCGGTGTGGCCACCGCGCCGTTCGCGCTCGACCCGTCCCGCGCGCTGCTCTACTCCGCACGGCTGCTCGCGCTGTGGGCCGCCGCCGCGTTCGTGTGCGTCCAGGTGCGCGACGGCGGACGGCTTCGCCGAACGCTCGCCGTGCTGCTCGCGGTCGGCGTCGCGCTCACCGCGGTGGCGGTGGTACAGACCGCGCTGCCGGGCGTGGGTGTCGGACGCATCTACACGCCGGTGGGCGGCGACGTGCTCGGGCGCATCCGGCCCGCCGCCTTCTTCATGGACCCGAACTTCCTCGGCGGCATGGTCGCGGCGTGTGCCATCGCGGGCGTCGCGATGGCGGTGGCGGCGCGTGAGCGGCGTGAGGTGCTCGCGTGGGCGGTCGGCGCGGCCGCGTGCGGGCTCGGCGTCGCGCTCACGTACTCGCGGGCGGCGTGGGTCGGACTCGCGGTCGGTGCGGTCGCGGTGGTGGCGCTCGCGCCCAAGGCGCGGCGCCTCGTGCTCGGCGTGGCGCTGGCGGCCTTCGCACTCGTGGCCCTGCTCGCGGCGCCCGGGACGGTGACGCGGTTCGCGTCGGGCCCGGACGCCTCGGCGACCGGGCGGCTCGTGCTCGCGCAGGGCGAACTCGAGATCGCGCTGCAGCGCCCTATCGCCGGCGTGGGGCTCGGGTCGCTCGGGCGCGCGTGGGTGATGTCGGGCGGCGCGGCCAAGACCGGGCGCGTGTCCGAGCCGCATCAGGTGCCGATCGCGGTGTTCGCGCAGACCGGCGTGGTGGGGCTCGCGGCGATGGCGGCGGTGCTGGCCGGGCTCGTCGCTGCAGCGCTCGCACGCCGCCGGGCGGGCTGGGCGCCCGCTGACTCCGCGGTCGCGGCGGCGCTCGCCGTGCTGCTCGCGCAGACGGTGTTCCAGCACTACGCGTATTTCGAGCCGCTGTGGCTGATGATGGCACTCGTCGCTGCGGCGCCGACACGGTCAACCGCGGGGCGATCCGCGGGAAGCG
>VAUM01000013.1:0-13251 GCA_005774595.1 Actinomycetota bacterium | reverse complement strand
CCGCGTCGGGAGGGTGCTGCCGACGGGCCGGCGTCACATACGACGTCGTATGTGGCGCCGCGGGCGACGTCGCATGTGACGCCGGCTCTCGTCGGCCCCTCCGGCGCTTCCCGCGGATCGCCCCGCGGTTGACCGTGTCGGCAGCGCGGCGCGAACATGGGGCGCGAAGCTTCCCGCCCGCGCCCCGCGCGGCCGAGCCGTCCGACCACAGGAGCACCCATGAGCGATCCCGGCACGCCCAGCACACCGCCCGCGCCCGCGGAAGGCGCGCAGCCGCTCCAGCCGCCTCAGCCCGGCGCAGCCGCGCAGTTCCAGCCGTACGTGCACCCCGCGCCGCAGAAGCGCGGCGCGAAGGGCTGGATCGTCGCGCTCGTGGTCATCCTCGGCATCATCGCGGCGCTGTTGTTCGGCTGCATCGCCATGGTGGCGTCGCTCATGCCCGAGTCCGGCGACCCGCTCGCCACCGGCGATGCGGTCGCCGTCATCCACATCGACGGCACGATCGCCGGGACCGGCACCTCGCTCGACGGCGTCATCACGCCCGAGTACGTCATCGACCAACTCGACCAGGCCGCCGCCGACGACTCGGTCAAGGCGGTGCTGCTGCGCGTGGACTCACCCGGCGGCACGGTCGCGGCCTCCGAGGAGATCGCCACCACGGTCGCCTACTTCCGCGAGGACACGGGCAAGCCGGTCGTGGTGAGCGTCGGCGACATCGACGCGTCGGGCGCGTACATGGTCTCGTCGCAGTGCGACTTGATCGTGGCGAACCCGACCTCGTCGGTCGGGTCGATCGGCGTGATCATGGAGCTGCCGAACCTCGAGAAGCTGCTCGACAAGGTCGGCGTCGAGTTCTTCGTGATGACCCGCGGCGACCTGAAGGACTCCGGCAGCCCGTTCCGGAGCGTGACCGCCTCGGACATGGCGTACTTCAACGAGGAGATGGACCTGGCGTACGAGCGCTTCATCGAGCTGGTCGCGACCGGGCGCGAGATGAAGCCCTAGGACGTGCGCAAGCTCGCGAGCGGGCGCACGTGGATGGGCAGCAAGGCGCTCGACCTCGGGCTCGTCGACGAACTCGGCACCTACGAGGACGCGCTTGCGGCCGCGGCCGAGCTCGGCGAGATCGAGGGCGACCCGCGCGTGGTGACGTACGAGCCCAGCGAGTGGGAGGAGCTCGTCGACTCGCTCTACGGGCTGAGTTCGCGGCTCGGCGGGCCGGCGGTGCGGCTGCCGCAGGGGACCGCCGTCCCGAAGTAGCGAGCAGCTCACCGGCCCGCCGCGACGCCCGCGCTTGCGCTCCCGAGCGCGGCGTGTGTATATTCCTGCACGTCCCCCGCCTTTGCGTCCGCCGTTGATGGCCGCAGTCTGGGCACCACTCCGCGACCGGTGACGAGACGCGGCACGGGCGGGGTCGATCCCTTCAGAGTCCGGCAACGGCTGCGGTCGCTACTCGCACACGCGGGCTGGCGTCCGGGGTGCGTGCCGGGCGCACCGTCGCGAGCGAGGAGACGTGACACGGTGAAGTTCTTCCTGGATACCGCCGACATCGCCGAGATCGAGGAGGCCTGCTCCTGGGGCGTCATCGCCGGCGTCACCACCAACCCCACGCTGTACCAGCGCGTCGGAGGGAAGCTCGCCGACTTCCCGGCGCACGTGAAGCGCATCTGCGAGATCGTCGACGGGCCGGTCTCGGCCGAGTCCGTCTCGATGACGCGCGACGAGATCGTGCGCGATGGCATCGAACTCGCCGCGCTCGACCCGCGCGTGGTCGTCAAGGTGCCGACGATGCCCGAGGGGCTCGCCGCCACCAAGCAGCTCGCCGCCAAGGGCATCGCCGTGAACATGACGCTGTGCTTCACGGTGCCGCAGGCGATCATGGCCGCCCGCGCCGGCGCGCGGTACATCTCGCCGTTCGTGGGCCGCTTCGACGACATCTCCGAGGACGGCGTCGAGCACCTCGGCAACATGGTGACCGCGGTCAGGAACTACGACTTCGGCCACGAGGTCGAGGTCATCGCGGCGTCCATCCGTCACCCGCAGCACGTGGTGGCCTCGGCGCTCATCGGCGCCGACATCTGCACCGTCCCGTTCAAGGTGCTCCAGCAGTGCGTGAAGCACCCCCTCACCGACCGCGGCCTGGAGTCGTTCCTCGCCGACTGGGAGAAGGTAGTGAACTCATGAGTCCTCGCCCCCGCAAGAGAGGCCGCCGTGGCGGCGGTCTGCCCCAGGACCAGCCGGTAGCGCCGTCGATCACGCGCGCCGACCTCGAGCCCAAGACCGTCGCCGAGTTGCGTGCGATGGCCGAGGAGCTCGGCATCGACGCCAAGATGCTCAAGAAGAAGGACGAGCTGATCGAGGCGGTCCTCGAGGCCAAGGTCAAGGCCGAGGGCTTCATCGACGTCTACGGCATCCTCGACGTGCTGCCCGAGGGCTACGGCTTCCTGCGCACGGGCGGGTACCTGCCCGGCGACCGCGACGTCTACGTCTCGATGTCGTACGTGCGCCGCTTCGAGCTGCGCCGCGGCGACCTCGTGCGCGGCCAGGTCCGCCCGCCCAAGGACAACGAGAAGTACGCCGCGCTCATGCGCGTGGACGCGATCAACGGCCAGGAGCCGGAGTCGGCCAAGGGCCGCCCGCGCTTCGCCGACCTCACGCCGGTCTACCCGGACGAGCGGCTGCGCATGGAGCACGGGCCCGCGTTCGTCACCGCGCGCGTGATCGACCTCGTCGCCCCGATCGGCAAGGGCCAGCGCGGGCTCATCGTCTCGCCGCCCAAGGCCGGCAAGACGACCGTGCTCAAGGACATCGCCGCGTCCATCTCGGCGAACAACCCCGAGGTCTACCTCATGTGCCTGCTCGTCGACGAGCGGCCCGAGGAAGTCACCGACATGGAGCGCTCGATCAAGGGAGAGGTCGTCTCCTCGACCTTCGACATGCCGAGCGACCAGCACATCGCGGTGGCCGAGCTCGTCATGGAGCGCGCCAAGCGCCTCGTCGAGAGCGGCATGGACGTCGTCATCCTGCTCGACTCGATCACACGCCTCGCGCGTGCGTACAACCTCGCGACGCCGGCGTCCGGGCGCATCCTGTCCGGCGGCGTCGACTCGACCGCACTCTACCCGCCGAAGAAGTTCTTCGGCGCGGCGCGCAACATCGAGCACGGCGGGTCGCTGACGATCCTCGCCACCGCGCTGGTCGACACAGGCAGCAAGATGGACGAGGTCATCTTCGAGGAGTTCAAGGGCACCGGCAACCTCGAACTGCGTCTCGACCGCGGCATGGCCGACCGCCGCATCTTCCCCGCGATCGACGTCATCACCTCGGGCACGCGCAAGGAGGAGCTCATCCTGACCAAGGAGGAGGCGCCGTTCGTGTGGGGCGTGCGCCGTATCCTGCACGGCGTCGACAATCCCGAGCGCGCGATGGACATGCTCATCAAGGGCCTCAAGACCACCGACAACAACCAGGAGTTCCTGCTCAAGATGGCGCGCGGCGCGCAGAAGAAGAGCAACGGGGTCGACCTCTAGCGCCCCTCGCGGACGCGTGCTAGACTCCGCAGGCTGTCATCCGGGTGCTGGTCGGAAACCAGCGCCGCGAACGGAGGAAACGAAGACATGAAGCAGGGCATCCATCCGGAGTACGTCGAGTCGCGGTTCATCTGCTCGTGCGGCTCCGTGTTCGTCACTCGCTCCACCGTGCCGGAGGTCCACCTCGAGCTGTGCTCGATGTGCCATCCCTTCTACACCGGCAAGCAGAAGTTCGTGGACACCGGCGGACGCGTCCAGCGCTTCGAGGACAAGTTCGGCGGAGCCGCCGCTGCCGTCGCCGACCGCGAGGCCGCCGCGCGCGACGAGCGCCGCAAGGCCGCCGAGGCCGCTGCCGCCGAGGCGAAGCAGGCCCGCGACGCCAAGGCCGCCGAGAAGGCCGCCCGCGCGTCGAAGTACGAGGGCACCCCGCTCGAGAAGCCGAAGGTCGAGGCGGCCGAGGCCGACGTCGACGCCGCCGAGGAAGCGGTCGCCGAGATCGTCGAGGAGGTCGCCGCGGAGGTCGCCGAGGAGGCCGCCGCCGCCGAGGAGGTCGCCGCTCCCGACGTCGCCGACGAGCCCGTCGCCGACGAGGCGCCGGCTGCTGAGGACGCCTCCGCCGACGAGAGTGCCGAATAGCGCCCGTACCGCGCGCCATGCGTTGCTAGAATGTGAAGGCGGCCCGGCTACGGCCGCCTTCGTTCGTATCGGACAGGAGCTTCGCCGCAGTGGACGTCCGCCTGCTCTACCACACGCCCGACCCCGAGCGCGCCGTCGCGGCCGCGGCCCGGCTGTGCTACGCGCCCGTCGGGGCGGCGGAGCTCATGGAGACCATGTCGGACGAGGCGGTGCGCAAGGTCCTCAAGACCATCATGATGAGCGGCCACTACTCGGCGCTCGAGCACGCGGGCTACACCTTCGCGGTCGACGGCGTGTCGCGCGCGATGACGCACCAACTCGTGCGGCATCGCATCGCGAGCTTCAACCAGCAGTCGCAGCGCTACGTCTCCTACGCCGATGAGCCGGTCTTCGTCGTCCCGCCTTCGGTGGCCACAGACCCGGCCGCGCGCGAGCGGTTCGACGAGGCGACCGCCGCCGCGTTCGCCGCGTACCGGGCGCTCATGGACGCCGGCGTGCCTGCCGAGGACGCGCGCTACCTGCTGCCCAATGCGATGGAGACCAAGATCGTCATCACGATGAACGTGCGCGAGCTGCTTCACTTCTTCGAACTGCGCTGCTGCAAGCGGGCGCAGTGGGAGATTCGCGGCGTGGCGCTCGAGATGCTCGCCCTGTGCAACGAGACCGCGCCCTACCTCTTCTACGACGCCGGTGCGAGCTGCGTGCGCGGTGCGTGCAGCGAGGGCAAGATGACGTGCGGCGAGCCGTATCCGAAGGCGGCCATGCGTGACTGAGGACGCTGCGCCCGCGCCCGCGCGCATGCGCATACAGCACACGCACATCGGCGGCCAAGCCGTCATCGAGGGCATCATGATGCGCGGCCGCTACAACTGGGCGATCGCCGTACGCTCGGCCGACGGCGAGATCCACACCGAAGAGCACGACCTGCATCGCGTGGCCCTCACGCGCAAGTGGCTGCGCTGGCCGCTGGTGCGCGGCGTGTGGGGCCTCTACGAGACGATGGTGCTTGCGATGCGCGCATTCTCGGTCTCGGCCAAGCTCGCCGGTGAGACCGAGGACGAGCAGCTCACCGACGCCGAGGTCGGCTGGACGATGGTGCTCGGCCTGCTGCTGGCGATCGGCCTGTTCACGGTGCTGCCGGCGTTCCTCGCCAAGTGGCTCGTCGGCCGCCCCGACGACCATGTGTTCCTCTGGAACCTTACGAACGGCGGGATGCGGCTGGTGGTGTTCTTCGCCTACATCTGGGCGGTCAGCCGTATGAAGGAGATCCAGCGCGTGTTCGCCTACCACGGCGCCGAGCACAAGACGATCCACGCCTACGAGCACGGCCTGCCGCTCGAGGCGCCCGTCATCCAGCGCTACGAGACGATGCACGTGCGCTGCGGTACGTCGTTCCTGCTCATGGTCATGGTCGTGGCCATCGCGGTGTACATGCTCGTGCCGATCAAGCAGATCCTGATGGGGGCGGGGGTGGCCAGCGGGCTGCTCGCCACGGTGGTGACCATCCTCATCCACATCCTGCTGCTCCCGCCGATCGCGGGCATCGCCTACGAGGTCATCAAGTGGGCCGGCGGCCGCAGCGAGCATCCGGCCGTGCGCGTCCTGCTGTGGCCGGGGCTGATGCTGCAGAAGATGACGACGCGCGAGCCCGACGACTCGATGGTCGAGGTGGCCGTCGCCGCGATGAGCCTCGTGGTGGCACGCGAGGAGCGCGAGGCTGGCGGGCCGGTAGCCGAGGCCGTCGACGCCGCCCCCGAGGTCGCCCTCGCCGACGCGCCGTAGCGCTCAGTCCGCCCTCGCTGACCTGCACGTTCAGATCCCGGTAGGCCCTCGGTAACACGCTCGCGCTACCGTTCCCCTGCGCCGACGTGCGTAGCGATATCGTATGCGATATCATTTGGGAGGCGGATGTGGCGGCGAGACGGTCGCTCAGAGAACTGCACGGGTCCGGGAAGCACGTCTCGACGCGCGAGTTGCTCGGTGCGCTCAGGGCTGCGGGCTTTGCGGTGGTCCCCACGTCGAAGCCGACGCACCTGATCGTTCGGTGCGGGTCGAACCGGGTGACGATCGCGGAGCGCGGCGGGACGGTGCTCAAGGTGTACGTGAGCCTCGTCGTCAACCGACTTGGGTACGAGTGTTGGGAGGAGAGCGGTGACTGAGCACGCGTTCGACGAGTACACGGTGTGGCTGTGGCTGGACACAGGCGGGATCGTCGCCGAGGTGGCGGAGTGCTCGGGGTGCCTCGCGCAGGGGGCCGACGCGAATGAGGCCCTCGAGATGCTCCGCACCTCGTTCGACGTCTGGACCGCCGAGATGCGCTCCCAGGGCCGCCCCGTCCCGGACCCATGGGGCGTGGACGACTACTCCGGCCGCTTCCTGCTGCGCATGCCGACGGTGCTGCACGCGCGCGCGGCGCGGGAGGCGCAACGCGAGGGCGTCTCGCTCAACCAGTACGTCAATGTCCTGCTCGCCGAGCGTCTCGGTTTCGCGGAGGGCGTGCGCAGCGTGACCGCGGGCGGCGCGTCACTCGCATGCGAGGAGCCGCCCGGCTCGCAGCCGTAGCGCGCCCGCCCGCGCCCCCGCGCGCGTGCTACCATGTGCCGTCCCCGCACCCGTCCTCGGAGCCCACTCGACCCATGCGCGACCGCTACGCACAGATCCTCGCCGCCTACGACGAGCTGACCGCCAGGCTCGGCGACCCCGCCGTGCTCGCGGACCAGAAGGAGTACGCGCGGCTGGCCAAGGAGCACCGCGGGCAGACGCCGCTCGCCGAGAAGGTGCGCGAGTACCTCGGCGTGCTCGATGGCATCGATGGAGCCAAGGAGATCCTCGGCACCGAGTCGGACCCCGAGATGAAGGACCTCGCGAAGGACGAGCTCGACGAGCTCGAAGCGCGCGTGCCTGCGCTCGAGGACGAGATCAAGGTCATGCTGCTCCCGAGCGACCCGAACGACGACAAGGACGTCATCGTCGAGATCCGCGCGGGCGCCGGCGGCGACGAGGCCGGCCTGTTCGCGGGCGACCTGTACCGCATGTACACGCGCTACGCCGAGACGCAGCGCTGGAAGGTCGAGGAGATCGACTCGTCCGAGAGCGGCGTCGGCGGTTTCAAGGAGGTCGTCTTCAAGATCCGCGGTGACAAGGTCTACTCGAAGATGAAGTTCGAGTCCGGCGTCCACCGCGTCCAGCGCGTTCCGGCGACCGAGGCGCAGGGCCGCATCCACACCTCGACCGCCACGGTAGCGGTGCTGCCCGAGGCCGACGACGTCGAGATCGAGATCCGCGCCGAGGACCTGCGCATCGACGTCTACCGGTCCAGCGGCCCGGGCGGCCAGTCGGTCAATACCACGGACTCGGCGGTCCGCATCACGCACCTGCCGACGGGCGTGGTCGTCCAGTCGCAGAACCAGAAGTCGCAGCTTCAGAACCGCGAGGAGGCCATGCGCGTCCTGCGCGCACGCCTCTACGAGGCCGAGGTCGAGCGGCAGGCCGCCGAGCAGGGCGCCGCGCGCCGCAGCCAGATCGGCTCGGGTGACCGCTCGGAGAAGATCCGCACGTACAACTTCCCGCAGGACCGCATCACCGACCACCGCATCGGCGTGACGATCCACAACATCCCGGCGGTGCTCGCCGGTGAGATCGGCCCGATGATCGAGGCGCTCGTGGCCGCCGACCGCGCCGAGCGCATGAAGGCGGCGGTGTAGCGTTCCGCATGGCTGACCGCGTCTGGACCGTGATCGAGGCGCTCGACTGGACCCGCGTGCACCTCGCCAAGCACGGTGACCCCGCCCCGAGACGCGCCGCCGAGTGGCTGCTGTCAGCCGCGACCGGGCTATCGCGCGTCCAGCTCTACGCGCACCACGACCGCCCGCTCACACCCGAGGAGCGCGCGACCTTCCGCGACAGCATCGAGCGCCGAGTCGCGGGCGAGCCGCTCCAGCACATCACCGGCGAGGTGGGCTTCCGCCACCTCGTTCTGCGGGTGGGACCGGGCGTGTTCATCCCTCGGCCCGAGACGGAGGTGCTCGTGGACGTCGTGCTGCGCCATCTCGGCGTCCACGGCGGCGAGGCGCTCGTCGCGGACCTGTGCGCGGGCTCGGGCGCGGTCGCGCTCTCGATCGCGCACGAGTGCGAGGGCGCGCGCGTTTGGGCTGTCGAGGCGGACCCTGCGGCGGCCGCGCTGGCGGCGGAGAACGCCGACCGGCTCGGGCTGGCCGACGCGGTCACCGTGCTGACCGGCGACCTGTTCGCGCCGCTGCCCGCGGACCTGCGCGGCCGGCTCGACGCGGTGGTCGCCAACCCGCCCTACATCCCCACCGCCGACCTCGCCGACCTGCCGGCCGAGGTCCGCGATCGCGAGCCGCGCGCCGCGCTCGACGGCGGCGCCGACGGGCTCGACACGGCGAGGCGTATCATGGACGGCGCGCGCGAGTGGCTCACCCCCGGAGGTGTGCTTGCGATGGAGTTGGACGAAAGTCGCGTCGCCGATGCCGACAAACTGATGCGCGCGTGGTATGAAGGAGTCGTCAGCGAACAGGATCTCGCGCAGCGCCCGCGAGTGGTCGCGGGACACGCGCCAGCGAAGCGAGCAGACCCACACATCCGAGGAGGCCGGCAGCCATGAGCAAAGTGGTGCACGTCGATCAGGAGAACCCTTCCGCAGAAGTGGTCAATCTCGCCGCCACGGTCCTTCGTGACGGCGGGATCGTCGTCTTCCCGACCGAGACGGTGTACGGCATCGGCGCCTCGGCGGCCTCGTGCATCGGTCCGCACGAGATCATCGATATCAAGCAGCGCCCCGCCCGCAAGGCCATCCCGTGGCTGGTGGAGGAGGAGGCGGCGCTCGACACCTACGGCGTCGACGTCCCCGAGTACGCGCACAATCTCGCGAAGGAGTTCTGGCCCGGCGCGCTGACGATCGTCGTCAAGGCCGCCGCCGTGGTGCCGCCCGAGTTCCGTGACGACCGCGGCACGGTGGCGCTGCGCTCACCCGACCATACGCTCGTCATGGAGCTCATCCGCTCGTCGGGCGGCGCGCTCATCGCCACCTCGGCCAACACGTCCGGCAAGCCGGCGCCGGGCAGCTTCGAGGAGCTCGAGGAGCGCATCATCGCCGCCGCGGACCTGACGCTCGACGGCGGCGAGACCGAGCACGGCGTCGCGTCGTCGGTCGTGGACTGCACCGGCGAGGAGCCGGTCATCCTGCGCGAGGGCGCGGTGCCGGCCGAAGAGATCATGGCCGCGGCGAAGGGGCACGACGCCTAAGATGCGGGTGCTGATCGGCGCCGACCACGGCGGCTTCGGGCTCAAGGAGCAGGTCAAGGCTCACCTCATGGGCAGGGGTCACGACGTCGTGGACCTTGGTGCGTACAGCGCCGACCCCGTCGACTACCCGGACGTCGCCACGAAGGTCGCGCACGCTGTGGCAGCCGGTGAGGCCGAGCGCGGCATCCTGTTCTGCGGCACCGGCATAGGCATGGCGATCGCCGCCAACAAGGTGCCGGGCATCCGGGCCGCCAACATCTTCGACCCCGAGGTCGCCCGGCTCGCGCGCGAGCACAACGACGCGAACGTACTCACGCTCGGAGGGCGGTTCACCCCGGCCGAGACCGCGAAGCAGATCGCCGACGTGTTCCTCGCGACCGAGTTCACCCACGACGACCGCCACGTGCGCCGCATCGGGCGCATCCACGAGATCGAGGGCGCCCGCTAGGAACGCGCCGCCCGCCGCCCCCATGGAAGGACGCACCCCCGCATGACGCTCAAGTACATCCCCGGCCAGGATCCGGAAGTCGCCGCCGCGATGGACGCCGAGTTGACCCGGCAGCGCGGCACGATCGAACTCATCGCCTCGGAGAACTTCACCTCGCTCGCCGTCATGGAGGCGTGCGGCAGCGTGCTCGCCAACAAGTACGCCGAGGGCGTGCCCGGCAAGCGCTACTACGGCGGCTGCGAGGAGGTCGACGTCGTCGAGGACCTCGCGCGGCGGCGCGCGTGCGAGTTGTTCGGCGCCGACCACGCCAACGTCCAGCCGCACGCGGGCGCGCAGGCGAACATGGCGGCGTACTTCGCGTTCCTGCAACCGGGCGACCGCGTGCTCGGGATGAGCCTGGCCATGGGCGGGCATCTCACGCACGGCTCGCCGGTCAACTTCTCCGGGAAGTTCTACGAGATGGCCGCCTACGGGCTGCATCCCGAGACCGAGATGATCGACTACGACGAGGTCGAACACGTAGCGCGCGAGTTCCGGCCGAAGATGATCATCGCGGGCGCGAGCGCGTACCCGCGCGTGATCGATTTCG
The DNA here is from genome assembly GCA_005774595.1 of Actinomycetota bacterium. NCBI lineage: Bacteria > Bacillati > Actinomycetota > Actinomycetota bacterium. The sequence goes on along the minus strand of VAUM01000013.1, from coordinate 2,783 downwards.
AGAGATTCGGCGCGATCGCGCGCGAGGTCGACGCGATCCTCATGGTCGACATGGCGCACATCGCCGGGCTGGTCGCCGCCGGCGCACACCCGTCGCCCGTGCCGCACGCCGATGTCGTCACCTCCACCGCGCACAAGACGCTGCGCGGCCCGCGAGGCGGCTTCATCCTGTGCAGGGAGCAGCACGCGGCCGCCATCGACAAGTCCGTCTTCCCGGGCAGTCAGGGCGGCCCGCTCGAGCACGTCATCGCCGGCAAGGCGGTCGCGTTCCGCGAGGCGGCCCAGCCGGAGTTCAAGGCCTACATCGAACAGGTCATCATCAACTGCAGGGCGATGGCGGCGGCGATGGCCGAGTGCGGCCTGCGGCTCATCTCGGGCGGCACCGACAACCACCTCGCGTTGGTCGACCTGCGCCCCGCCGACATCAGCGGCAAGGATGCCGAGGCGCTGCTCGAGCGCGTCGGCATCACCGTGAACAAGAACTCCATCCCCAACGACCCGCAGTCGCCGTTCGTCACGAGCGGCATCCGCGTGGGCACCGCGGCGATGACCACCCGCGGCTTCACGGAAGGCGAGGCGCATACCATCGGCTGCCTCATCGCCGACGCGGTCTTCAAGCGCGACGACGAGAAGCGCCTGGCCGACATCGCCGCCGACATCGCGGCGATGCTCGCCGAGCACCCGCTCTATCCCGAGCTGTAGAGGAGGCCGCGAGAAGTGACGCGTCCGTCCTGGGACGAGTACTTCATGGCGATCGCCGAGCAGGTGGCCGGGCGCAGCACGTGCGTGCGCCGCGCGTGCGGCGCGGTACTCGTGAAGGACAAGCGCATCCTCGCGACAGGCTACAACGGTGCGCCGAAGGGCCTGAGGCACTGCGATGAGGTCGGCTGCCTGCGCGAGCAGCTCGGCATCCCGAGCGGCGAGAAGCACGAACTCTGCCGCGCCATCCATGCCGAGCAGAATGCGGTCGTGCAGGCCGCGAAGTACGGCAACTCGATCGACGGCGCGGTCTGCTACTGCACGCATCAGCCGTGCGTGCTGTGCGCGAAGATCCTCATCAACTCGGGCTGCACCGAGATTGTCTTTCGGGATCCGTACCCGGACACGCTGTCCGAGCAGATGATCTCCGAGGCGGGCGTGACCTTGCGCCGCCTCGATCGCCCGTAGGGGGGCTGGCTGAGATGGCGTGGTGGCAGTACCTCGTGCTCGGGGGAGTGGCGCTTTCCGTCACACTGCTGCTGACGCCGTGGGCGCGGCGGCTGGGCGAGCGCACCGGCGCGGTCGCGCTCGCGGGCGGGCGCAACGTGCACGAGGGCACGGTGTCACGCTTCGGCGGCGTGGCGATGTTCCTCGGCTTCGTGGCGACGCTCGCGGTCGCGTGGGCCGGTGACCGGCTGCTGGGCTGGGATCTCGGTGTGGTCGCCAGGCCCGGACAGGTGCTCGGCGTGCTGGCGGGTGCGACGGTCATCTTCGCCGTCGGCGTGCTCGACGACCTGCACACCTGGAGCCCGCGCGACAAGCTGCTCGGCCAGATCGCCGCGGCGGTCATCGCGGTCGCGGCAGGCGCTCGGGTCGAGTACATCGGCAACCCGTTCGGGCCGGGGCTGCAGAGTCTCGGGCTCGCGGCGTACCCGGTCACCGTGCTGTGGCTCGTCGGGTTCGCGAACGTCATCAACCTCATCGACGGGCTCGACGGGCTCGCCGGCGGCGTGGCCGCCATCTCGGCCGGGTGGTTCGCGCTGCTCGCCGCGCAGAGCAACCAGGTCATCGCAGCGGTGTTCGCGGTCGCGCTGCTCGGGGCGTGCGTCGGGTTCCTGCGCTACAACTTCCACCCGGCGAGCGTCTTCATGGGCGACTCGGGGTCGATGTTCCTCGGCTTCATCCTCGGGTCCATCGCGCTGATGGGCGTGATGAAGTCGACCGCGGCCATCACCTTGGCCGTGCCGCTGCTGATCATCGGCGTGCCGATCTTCGACACCGGCTCGGCCATCATCCGGCGCATCCTGCATCGGCGCCCCATCCAGGAGGCCGACAAGGGCCACCTGCACCACCGGCTGCTCGGGCGCGGGTACGGCCAGCGCATGACGGTGACGATCATCTGGGCGTGGTCGTTCGCGCTGGCGGTGGCGGGCTACGCGATGCGCTACGCGCCGTCGTCACTTCGGTGGGTGACGCTGGTGCTCGTGGCGGTCCCGTCGGCGTTCGTGGCCAACAGGCTCGGGCTGTTCGACGCGGCGCACCACCACGTGGACGAGGGATAGGCACCCCACGGGCACGGGTGTTGCAGTGGAGGGCGCACCGGGAGGTGTGATCTCTATGACGCGTCAGATGCGGTGTCCGGGCAATGACATGCGCAACATCACGGCTGACGACGTGGTCTGCCCATCGTGCCACGCCCGCGTCGAGCTGTTCTCCGACGAGCGCGGGCGCCGGTGCCCGAAGTGCGGCGAGCGCGTCGACCGCGACGCGGTGCCGTCGTGCGCGGCCTGGTGTGCGGCCGCGGCGGAGTGCCTGGGAGCCGAGCGCTACAAGGAGTTCGTGGAGATGATGGGGGCGGGGGAAGAGGACGGCTCGGAGGCGGGGTAGGCAGTCGCGAGGCATCGGGCCCTTGGCGGTGCTTCTGCGGAGCCTCGTCCATTCGCGTGGCGCCGTCCGACCGCACACTCCAGCTTGACGTCGCAGGCGGCGGTGCCGGAGTCGATCGCTACGCGGACATGCGCACGGGATCGTCCGGCCGCGCGTTCAGTCTGCCTTCCGCACGCTCACCGCGCTCACCTTCAACCC
>VAUM01000012.1 GCA_005774595.1 Actinomycetota bacterium | reverse complement strand
CCCCCGTGCTCGTGCTCTCGAAGGGGGTCGAGCGCGGCACCGACATGCTGATGACCGAGGTCCTCGAGGACGTCCTCGGCGGACGCGAGCGCATCGCGGCGCTCTCCGGCCCCAACCACGCCGAGGAGGTCTCCCGCGGCGTGCCGTCGGCCACCGTGGTCGCCGCGTTCGACCCGGCCGTCGCCACCCGCTTCCAGGACTGGTTCATGACGCCGTTCTTCCGCGTCTACACCAACGAGGACGTCACCGGCGTGGAGGTGGCCGGGGCATCGAAGAACGTCATCGCGGTCGCCGCCGGCATGTGCGACGGCCTGGGCTACGGCGACAACTCGAAGGCGGCGCTCATGACTCGCGGGCTCGCCGAGATGTCGCGCCTCGGGCGCGCGCTCGGAGCGAACCCGCTCACGTACATGGGCCTGGCGGGTATGGGCGACCTCGTGGTCACGTGCACGTCGCGCCACTCGCGCAACCGCGGCATCGGTGAGTGGGTCGCCAAGGGCGGCACGGTGGAGTCCTACACCGCCGAGACCAAGATGGTCGCCGAGGGCGCCACGAGTTGCATCACGGTGGGGGAGCTGGCCGCCCGGCACGGCGTCGACATGCCGATCACCGCCGAGGTGCGCGCAGTGCTGCACGAGGGCAAGCCGGCTGCCGAGACGGTGGGCGCGCTCATGGGCCGCGCCGCCAAGGACGAGTTGCACGGCATGGGACTCGTCGACGACTGAGGGCGTCGCCGCGCGTTTGACGTGCGCGTTTGGTGATCCTGTCCGTTGGGGCCTCACACGCTTTCCTTGCCTGTAGGGAAAGAAGGGCGTAGTCTTAGCCCTGCGGAGAGGGAAAGACTTGACGGAGATGATCCCTGTGGACGAGGTTCTGGAGAGGCTCTTGCGCGACCAGCGCGACCGGGCGCTCCCCGCCGCCACGCACCGTGACATCCGGGTCCCCGAACTGCCGAACATGGCCACGACGTTCGTCGGGATGCGGCGCGTCGGCAAGAGCGTCCTGATGGCACAGGAGATGGCTCGTCTCGTGGCCGACGGTGTGCCTCGCACATCGATTCTGGCGATCAACTTGGAGGACGACCGCCTCGGCGCACCGGACGTCGCCATGCTCAGCGGCGCACTCGAGTGGCTGTTCCGGACCGGCCCGAGGCGGTACGAACAGACGGCGCACGTCTTCCTGGACGAAGTCCAGGCGGTGCCAGGGTGGGAGCGGTTCGTCCGTCGCGTGCTCGATACCGAGAACGTGCGGGTACGGCTCACGGGTTCGTCAGCCAAGCTACTGAGCACCGAAGTCGCCACGGAGTTCCGCGGTCGCAGCATCGCTGTCGAGGTGCCGCCGTTCAACTTCCGGGAGTACCTCAGGCACCGGGACTTGGAGCCTGACGACCCTGCCGACGTGAGTGCGGCGGAGCGATCGAGGTTGGAGGCGGGGTTTGCCGCATTCCTTCGTGAAGGGGGATTCCCGGCAATACAGGGCGCACACGAGGTCGATCGCGTCCGGACCCTGCAGGACTACGTGGAGCTGGTGGTGTACCGCGACGTCGTCGAGCGCTGGAATGCCACCAACCGTGTGGCGCTGGAGTGGCTCGTTGGACACATGTTGAGCAACTTCGCACGGGAGTTCAGCCTGAACCGCATCTTCAAGGACTTGAAGCAGAAGGGCCTCGCGGTGAGCAAGGACACCCTATACGCCTACCTCGGCCACCTGGTCGACGCTCGCTTGCTGCACACCGTTGGCATCCGCAGCACGTCATACCGCACGCGGCAGGTGAACCCGAGGAAGATCTATGCGGTCGATCAGGGGCTCGCCGCGGCGACGGCGCATCCGTCCGCCGAGGACACCGGCCACCTCCTGGAGAACGCCGTGTACCTCGACCTGCGTCGGCGGTACTGCAGGCTGCATGACGAGGCCGTGACCTACTACTCCGATGCGTACGGGAACGCGGACTTCGTGGTCGACGGCTCGCTGGATGAGCCGATGGTGGTGCAAGCATGCGCTTCGCTGAGCGACGCAGGCACGCGCGACCGCGAGATCGCGGGCGCGATGGCGGCGATGCGCGGGACCGGCGTGAACCGATCGACGATCGTGACGCTGACCGAGAGCGGGGAGTACGAAACCCCCGCCGGCGCCGTGAGCGTGGTTCCCGGGTGGCGGTGGCTGTTGCGCGAGGACGAGGGGTAGCCATGCCCGACGACCGAGTAGGGAGGTCGCCGAGTTGGTGAGGGGCCTCGAGGCGGCGTAGGTCAGCCGCCCGCTCGCCCCCGCTGCGCTATCCTGAGCCCGCAGAACCGCACGCCCGCACACGCACCCGCGCCCCAGGGAGGAGCCGCACCGCCGTGCCCGACCGCATCCTGATGACCCCGTCCATCCTGTCGGCCGACTTCACGCGCCTGGCCGAGGCGGTCGAGACGGTGGAGGCCGCCGGCGCCGACATGATCCACGTCGACGTCATGGACGGCCACTTCGTCCCGAACCTCACCATCGGCCCGCCGGTGGTCAAGGCCTTGAAGCGCGTGGCGAGCACCCCGCTCGACGTCCACATCATGATCGACAACCCCGACGACACCGTGGACTGGTATCTCGATGCCGGCGCCGACTCGGTGACCGTGCACGTCGAGACCGCGCGCGACCTGGCCCGCGTGCTCGCGCGCATCCGCGAGAAGGGCGCGAAGGCCGCCGTCACGCTGAACCCGGCGACTCCGGTCGAGTCCATCGCTGACGCGCTGCCGCTCGTGGACATGGTGCTGGTGATGAGCGTGGTGCCGGGCTTCGGCGGGCAGTCGTTCATCCCCGAGTCGGTAGAGAAGGTGCGCCGCGTCGTGGCGATGTGCGCCGAGGCGGGCGTGTCGCCGCTCGTGCAGGTCGACGGCGGCATCACGGTCGAGACGGCGCCGCTGGTGGCCGCCGTGGGCGCGCAGGCGCTCGTGGCCGGGAACGCGGTGTTCGCCGAGGCGGACCCGGGCGCCGCGATGAACGCGATCCGGGCGGCTGCGGAGGCGGGGCGGAGCTGATCTGTCCAGTCGAGCCCGCGTGTCGTACCCTGCGTGTCAGAGTGTTGCGCCAGGATTCCGCATGCACCCGTTGACATGGAGTGTCGATGCCTAGCCGCACGCCCGAGAATCCCGAGCGCCTGCTTCGAGCCATTGAGCTCTTTGCCGGTGTTGGCGGCTTCCGGCTTGGACTCGAACCGTCGGGCTGGGAGATCGTCTGGGCGAACCAGTGGGAGCCGCCGGGGACGCCGAGCAAGCAGTTTGCATTCGACTGCTATGTCCGGCGCTTCGACCCCGAGAACGTTCATCCCGAGAGGCACACGAACCGCGACATCGCGGCGGTCCTCGACGACGTCGTGGCGGGACGATTCCGCATCCCGAAGCACGACCTGCTGGTCGGCGGGTTTCCGTGTCAGGACTACTCGGTCGCCAAGCCACTGAGCCAGGCCGAGGGCATCCGCGGGAAGAAGGGCGTCCTGTGGTGGGAGATCCACAGGTTGCTTGAGATGAAGAGACCCCGCTTCGTCCTTCTGGAGAACGTGGACCGACTGCTCAAGTCTCCTGTGGGCCAGCGTGGGCGTGACTTCGCAATCATCCTCGCGTGCTTCGCGCGTCTCGGGTATGCAGTCGAGTGGCGCGTGGTCAACGCTGCCGACTACGGCTACCCGCAGCGCCGCCGCCGCGTCTTTGTCTACGCCGAGCGTCTTTCGCGCACGCGGAAGTCCTCATGGGATCCAACGGAACGGCTCGTCGTGGGAGGGGTGCTCGCGCGGGCGCTCCCGGTTGCGGAGAGGAGGCAGTTCGAGAAGGACCAGGCGTCCGTCGTCTGCGACTACCTCGAACTGCCCGAAGACGTCTACGAGGTGAGCAGCACCATCGGCGTTGAACGTCGTACGAGCCCGTTCCGTGGAGCCGGGGTCATGTTGGACGGTCAGGTGTGGACTCGGGAACTGCAGCCCGCGCACCACGGCAAGCGAATCGTGCTCGGCGACGTCATCCGCAAGAGCCGTCGAGTGGATGACTCCTTCCTCGTGGAAGAGGCCGCGATTCCGCGCTGGGCGTACTTGAAGGGATCGAAACGGGAGCCGCGCGTCGACAAGGCCACGGGGTTCGAGTACCTGTACTCCGAAGGCGGGATGGCGTTCCCCGACCCGCTCGACCGGCCTGCTCGAACGGTGCTCACCGGCGAGGGTGGGACTTCCGCTTCGCGGTTCAAGCACATCGTCCAGCCGATTGCGGGCGGCCCGTTCCGACGCCTGACTCCGGAGGAGTTGGAGGAGTTGAACGGGTTTCCGCGGGGCTGGACTGATACCGGGATGAGCGACGTGAAGAGAGCGTTCTGCATGGGGAATGCTCTGGTGGTGGGCATCGTCGAGCGCATCGGCAGAGAGGTGGCTGTCGAGGCCTCGCGCGACTGAGTGGAGGTGCGTCCGCTTCTTGTCTCCCAGTAGGCTCGGACCCCCTCCGCCTGCGAGTGCACCGGCCGTGTCGCGCTCCATGCGCGGCAACGTTGCGAAGAACACGACGCCGGAAGTCCGGCTGCGCGCCATGCTTCGTGAGGCAGGATTCCCCGGCTACCGATTGCACTGGCGGAAAGCGCCGGGTCGGCCCGACATCGCGTACCCGGGTCGGAAGGTCGCCATCTTCGTCAACGGGTGCTTCTGGCACAGATGCCCGCACTGCAAGCCAGCTATGCCGCAGACGAACCGCGAGTTCTGGGAGCGGAAGTTCGAGTTGAATGCGGAGCGGGATGCGCGAAAGGTCAGTCAACTGCAAGATTCGGGTTGGACGGTGTTGTTAGTGTGGGAGTGCGAGATCGAGAGCGAATCTGCGTTGGCGCGTGTCGTCGACTCGCTCGGACGGACGTCGGCGCACTCAGCGCGGGCGCGAGTGTAGCTACTGAGGGGGTATCAGCGATGGAGTTCATCACGCACTCGCACAGGCACGGAATGACGCTCTTCGAGAATGAGGAGCCGTTCCGCAGTCTGTGGCAGGAGATCGCGGCGGCAGTCGGTGGGATCTCCGACGACGAACTCGCGGACCGATTCGAGGCCCAGATCCACGAGTCGAAGAGCATTTCGGCGGTACTGAACGCGATGCTCAAAGAGCGCTTCGGCGCGGCCGGATGGGCTGCCGAGAGTCCGATATTCGCGGATGAGGGGTACATGGCGGGTGATGGGGGACGATACCGACTCGACTTCGCGAAGGACGTCGTGTCCGTCGAGGTCGCGTTCAACCACGGCGAGGCGGCTGCGTGGAACCTGCTGAAGCCGGTCATGGCCTCCGAACTCAATCATGTGCGGAAAGCGATCCAGACCGAGGCGGGCGTCATCATCACAGCGACTGATGCGATGAAAGCCGCAGGAGGATTCGACAGCGCGGTCGGGTCGTTTGAGAAATACGTGCAGTACCTTCGACCATTGAACGATGTGTTGAGCGTACCTCTCGTGGTCATCGGCCTGCTGCCACCGAGTTCGTTCGAGATCGTTCACATCAGCGATGGTCGTAGGAAGCTGGGTAGGGTCAGGCGGCCCTAGAGCCCCCCCGTGCTACACTTCCCCTTGCTTTCTTCAGGGCGGGGTGAGATTCCCCACCGGCGGTGATAGCCCGCGAACCCCGAAAGGGGCCGACCCGGTGTGATCCCGGGGCCGACGGTATAGTCCGGATGGGAGAAGGAAGGAGCGCGAGTTCTCGCGTGCGTATGTTCTCGGACGCATCCTGTGACGTGGTCGACCCCTGGCTTCGGCGTGCCTACACGCTGGCCGAGCGTGGGCGCGGCGCCACGTCGCCCAACCCGGTCGTCGGCTGCGTGCTCGTGCGTGACGAGGGCGCCGTGGGCGAGGGCTGGCACGCGCGCTGCGGGGGCCCGCACGCCGAGGTGGCCGCGTTGGCGGCCGCAGGCGAGCGCGCACGGGGCGCGACCGCGTACGTGACCCTCGAGCCCTGCAACCACACCGGCGCCACGCCGCCGTGCACCGAGGCGCTGATCGCTGCGGGTGTCGCCACGGTCGTCGTCGGCATGCCCGACCCGAACCCCGACGTCACCGGCGGGGGAGCCGCGCGGCTGCGCGAGGCCGGTATCGAGGTGCGGTTCGCCTCGGACCCGAAGCCGTTCGAGCGGCAGAACGAGGCGTGGATCCGCCACGTGACATGCGGCATGCCGTGGGTGCGCGTGAAGACCGCGCTCACGCTCGACGGCCACGCGTCGCTCGCGCCCGGCGTCCGCGCGCGGCTCACCGGTCCTGAGGCGCAGCGGCTCACCATGCGCCTGCGAGCCGCGGCCGACGCCGTGCTCGTCTCGGCCGCCACCGTCGACGCCGACGACCCGCTGCTCACAGTGCGTGACGCCGACGGCGCGTCTGCCGCGCGTCAGCCGCTGCGCGTCGCGCTCTCGCGCACGATCCCGCCCGCGCCGGGCGCGCGCATGTTCGCGCAGGAGGGCGCGTCGCTCGTGCTCATGGGCGACACCGCGCACGCCGACGCGCTCGCGCCCCTGCGCGACGCCGGCATCCACGTGGAGACCTACGTGGCGGACGGCGGCATCACCGCGGCGCTCGGCGTGCTCGGAGCGCGCGGTGTCACGAGCGTGCTCGTCGAGGCCGGTCCCGGCCTGCTCACCGCTCTCGTGGGCGAGGGCCTCGCGGACGAGGTCGTCATCTACCACGCCGGCGGGTTCGCCGGCGATGTCGCCCCGGCGGTGTTCCTTGGACCCGCTAGCGTCAGGTGCGGCGAGTTCGCCTCGGCGTTCGTGGCGGTGGAAGCCGGCGTCGTGGGGCGCGACGCCGTGACCGTATGGAGACCCGCCGCAGCAGGCGCGCAGTCCGCGCCGCACGCGGCAGGCTGAGAAGGAGGAGCGCATGTTCACCGGGATCATCGAGTGCGTCGGCGTGGCGGTCCGCTCGCAGGGCGCGGCCGGTGGACGTAGATTGCAGGTCTACGCGCCGGACTTCGGGCGCGACATGGCGATGGGCGACTCCATCGCCGTCGACGGCTGCTGCCTGACCGTGTCCAAGTTCACGCGCGGCGGCTTCGAGGCCGACGTGTCCGAGGAGACGCTCAAGCGCACGACTCTCGGCCAGTTGCGCGAGAACCAGAAGATCAACCTCGAGCGCGCGCTGCGCATGTCCGACCGGCTCGGCGGCCACATCGTGAGCGGGCACGTCGACGGCATCGCCGAGCTCGCGATGCGCCAGCCGGCCGGCAACTCGACGCTCTACACCTTTCGCGCTGCGCCTGAGCTGCTCGAAGACGTCGTGCTCAAGGGCTCGATCGCGGTCGACGGCATCTCGCTGACGGTCGCGGCCCTGCGCGACGACGCGTTCCAGGTCGCGGTGGTCCCGCACACGGAATCCGTCACCACACTGGCCGAAAAGCCCATCGGCGCGAAGGTGAACCTCGAGACCGACGTGCTGGGCAAGTACGTCCGCCGCTACGTCGCGCTCTTCGCCGGCGTGGACGATGGCACCGCCGAGGACTCTTCGCCCGCACGCCGCTCCCTCGGCGACATGCTGCGCGAGTTCACGGAGGGCGGCCGGTGACGCCTGAGACCGGCGTCGCCATCAGCGTCGAGGAGGCCGTCGCGCGCATCGTGCGCGGTGAGATGGTCATCGTCACCGACGACGAGAGCCGCGAGAACGAGGGCGACTTCGTCATGGCCGCCGAGAAGGTCACGCCCGAGGCCGTCAACTTCATGGCCACGCACGGGCGCGGCCTCATCTGCATGCCGCTCACCGGCGAGCGCCTCGACTACCTGCGCATCCCGCCGATGACGCAGATGAACACCTCGGCGCAGGGCACGGCGTTCCACGTCTCGATCGGCGCGAAGGGCCGCATCACCACCGGCATCTCGGCCGCCGACCGCGCCGAGACCGTGCTGGCCGCCATCGATCCGGCCACAGCACCTGAGGACATCGCGATGCCCGGCCACGTCTTCCCGCTGCGCGCGCGCCCGGGCGGCGTGCTCGAGCGCGCGGGGCACACGGAGGCGTCGGTCGACCTCGCGCGCCTCGCCGGCCTCAAGCCCGCGGGCGTCATCTGCGAGATCATGAACGCCGACGGCACGATGGCGCGCCGTCCGCAGCTCGAGGAGATCGCCGCCGGGCACGGCCTCGGCATCGTCACGGTGGCCGACCTGATCCGCTACCGCCGCCGCACCGAAGCGCTCGTCGAGCGCGTGTCGACCGTGCGCCTGCCCACCGCGTTCGGCGAGTTCACCGCGCACGGCTACCGCTCCTCGCTCGACGAGGCCGTGCACGTGGCGCTGGTCGCGGGCGATGTTGCCGGCGGCGACCCGGTGCTCGTGCGCGTGCACTCGGAGTGCCTGACCGGCGACGTCTTCCACTCGCTGCGCTGCGACTGCGGCGCCCAGCTCGACGAGGCGATGCGCCGCGTGCAGGCCGAAGGCCGCGGCGTGGTGCTGTACATGGTCGGGCACGAGGGGCGCGGCATCGGCCTGGCCAACAAGCTGCTCGCCTACGAGTTGCAGGAGCGCGGCCACGACACCGTCGAGGCCAACGAGGCCCTCGGCTTCCCGGCCGACCTGCGCGACTACGGCATCGGCGCGCAGATCCTGGCGGACCTCGGCGTGTGCCGGATGCGGCTGATGACGAACAACCCCCGCAAGATCGCGGGGCTGGAGGGCTACGGGCTCGAGATCACCGAGCAGGTGCCGCTCGAGGTGCCGCCGTGCCCGGAGAACTACGCGTACCTGCGCACGAAGCGCGAGAAGATGGAGCACCGGCTCGAGGGGCTCGACGGCGCCGAGGCGCCCGCGCCCGCGTCCGCGACGGAACCGACGGGCGACACCCCGCCCGCGACGGAAGGGGAGTGACATGGCTGTCTACGAGGGCGACCTGATCGGTGAGGGCCTGAAGGTCGGCGTGGTCGTGAGCCGCTTCAACGACCTGCTCACCAACAAGCTGCTCGACGGCGCGAAGGACGCGCTCGCGCGTCACGGCGTGGCCGAGGCCGACGTCGACGTGGCGCTCGTGCCCGGCGCGTTCGAGATCCCGCTGGCCGCCAAGCGCATGGCCGCCTCGAAGCGCTACGACGCGGTGGTCGCGCTCGGCGTGATCATCCGCGGCGGGACCCCGCACTTCGAGTACGTCTCGGCTGAGGCCGCCAAGGGCGTGGCCGCCGCCTCGATGGACACCGGCGTGCCGGTGGTCTTCGGCGTCATCACGGCCGACTCGATCGAGCAGGCCGTTGAGCGCGCAGGCACGAAGTCCGGCAACAAGGGCTGGGACGCGGCGCTGGCGGCCATCGAGATGGCGAAGCTGTTCCGGGCGATGCCGGAGGCGTAGGGCGCCCTCCGGACGCAAGGAAGCCCCGCGAAAGCTTGCCAGCGGCCGCGGGGCTCCCCTTAGGATCCAGTGGGTTCTCACCACCCTGTGGCTATCAACCATGGATGCCTTGACGTGTCCGACGCTCGCCGATCCATCACGAGCGGGAGCGCGACTATAGCAATCGCGCGTGTGCGCAACAAGCAACCATATGTTCGATTCGGCGGACGGTGTCGAGGGCGCTGCGAGCGCGCAGGACGCGTGTTGCGGTACGATTCTGGGCGACCGGTCGCCGGACTCGTCTTGGTGGGGGCATCACATGAGCGACGAAGAGCGCATCGACCTCGGCTCGTCCGACGACGCGGGCGGCCAGAACTTCTCGGTCCTCGAGGTCTTCGGCCTGAAGCTCGAGGTGAGCAATCCGCGCCTCGCCGAGTTGCTGACGATGGACGCGCGCGACGCGTTGGCCTCCGACGTGAAGGACCTGTCGCTCGCGTCGCCGGTCACGGAGGCGCGCGAAGAGGTCCACGAGGCGATCCCCGACGCGGTCGTCGCCCCCGCGACACCCAAGTCCGAGGAGGACGCCCGTGCCCGCGCCGAGTTCCGTGCCCGGGCCGAGGGCGCGGGAGGGCGGCTCGGCTTCACCGCGCGGCCCGACGGCGTGTGGGTCTCGCCGGCAGGGGTCTCGATCGTCACGCGGACCGTGGACAAGCCGATCTCGCTGGCCGCGGCGGCGCACTTCGTGGACGAGGTGGCCTCTCACCGCGAGTCCATCGCCGGCCCGGACTCGACGGCGCTGTTCGTGGTCGAGTCGCAGCAGACCGTCGATGTCTTCAAGGTGGCCATCCGCCAGCGCAAGCTCTACAACACGATGCGCACCATCTCGATCGACAACCTGGAGGAGGTCGCGTCGCTCGGCGAGAGTGGGGCGCTCGACCACCATGCTGCTCTCGTGCTCCTCGCCCCGCTGGAGAACATCGACGCCGGCGAGGTGCTCTCGGTCATCCGCGCCGCGTCCGCGCACGAGTAGCGGGCCCGCCGGACGTCCGGTTCCCGGCGGCGGGGCCCCTGCGCACCGGGTGGCGTCACATACGACGGCACATACGACGTCGCCGGTGACGTCACCGGCCCGAGAGAAGCCCCGCGACCGCCGCCGCACCGAACCCGCGTTGACACCGCCGACCCCGCGGCGTATCTTCTACATACCCTATCGGCTTGGTAGGGATTGCGGACGAGCGAGACGCGGGAGCGGGTGCACCGGGGCGATGCGGCTGACGGTCAAGAGCGAGTACGCGGTCCTCGCGCTCATCGACCTCGCGCGCAGCGGCGGCGACACGCCCGCGGCCGCGCCGGTGAGCGCTCGCGAGATCGCCGAGCGCCAGTCCATCCCGTCGCGCTTTCTCGAGCAGGTCTTCGCGTCCCTGCGCCGCGCCGGCATCGTGGACGCGGTCCGCGGCGCACGCGGCGGCTTCGTCCTCAGTCGGCCCGCAGCTGCGGTGACCGTGCTCGAGGTCGTCGAGGCCGTCGAGGGCCCGCTGCGCCCCACGGTCTGCGAGTCGTTGCGCGGCGACGCGTGCGTGCGCACCGGCATCTGCGCGGCCGGCGGCGTCTGGGACCGTGCCTCGCGCGCGCTCAAGGACGTGCTCGGCTCGGCCACCCTCGCGGACCTCGCCTCGGAGCAGGCCGCCCTCGACAGCACCGCCGCGCGCGCGGCGTCAGCACCTACGACCGGAGCGTGATCCCCATGGCCCCCGACGACACCACAGCCCCTCGCAGCGTCTACCTGGACTACGCGGCCACCACCCCGACCGACCAGCGCGTCGTCGACGCGATGCTGCCGTACTTCACTGAGCGGTACGGCAACCCCAACTCTCTCTACGCGCTCGGGCGCGACGCGAGCCGCGCGCTCGAGGCCGCACGCGAGAGCATGGCCGCGTCGATCAACACCGACAGCCCCAACGAGCTCATCTTCACCGGCGGCGGGACCGAGTCGGACAACGCCGCGCTGATCGGCCTCACGGCCGCCGCCGACGGCAAGCGCCGGCATATCGTCGTGTCGGCGTTCGAGCACCACGCGGTGCTGCATCCGGCCGAGTGGCTCGCCAAGCACGGGTTCGAGCTCACGGTCGTGAAGCCGCGCGAGGACGGCATCATCCGCCCCGAGGACCTCTCCGCCGTCCTGCGCGACGACACCGCGCTCGTCTCGGTCATGCACGGCAACAACGAGATCGGCACGCTCCAGCCCATCGCCGAGCTCGCCGCCACGGCGCACGCCCGCGGCGCGCTCTTCCACACGGACGCCGCTCAGACGCTCGGCAAGGTCGACTTCGACGTGCGCGCGCTGGGCGTCGACGCCGCCACGTTCAGCGCGCACAAGATCTACGGGCCGAAGGGCATCGGCGCGCTGTACCTCAAGCGCGGCACACGGTTCGCGCCGCAGATGCTCGGCGGCGGCCAGGAGTTCAAGAAGCGCTCCGGCACCCAGAACGTCCCCGGCGCGGCGGGCTTCGCCGAGGCGCTGCGCATCATGGACGAGGAGCGCCCCACGGAAGGCCCGCGCCTCGCGGCCCTGCGCGACCGCATCATCGACGGCGTGTTGGCGCTCGAGAACACCCAGCTCAACGGCGACCGCGAGCGCAGGCTCCCGCACATCGCGAACCTCATCGTGAAGGGTTGCGAGGGCGAGGCGATGCTGCTGAGGCTCGACGCGCTCGGCATCTCGGTGTCCACAGGCTCGGCGTGCAGTTCCGGCTCGCTCGAGCCGAGCCACGTCCTGCTGTCGATCGGCTGCGCACCCGAGATCGCGCACGGCTCGCTGCGCGTGACCGTCGGCCGCTTCACCACCGACGAGGACGTGGACTACTTCCTGGAGTCCCTGCCGCCGATCGCGGCGACCCTGCGGCAGATGTCACCCGTGTACGCGAAGATGTTCGGCAACAGCGCCTAGGAGGCCCAAGGTGTACACCGACCTCGTCATGCAGCACTTCCAGAACCCGCACAACGTCGGCGTGCTCGAGGACGCCGACGGCACGGGCGAGGTGGGCAACCCCGTCTGCGGCGACGTCATGAAGATCACCATCAAGGTCGACGACGACCGCGTCTCGGACATCGCGTTCCAGACGCTCGGGTGCGGCGCCGCCATCGCCACGAGTTCGATCGTCACCGACATGGCCCGAGGGATGACGCTCGAGGAGGCCGTGGCGATCAGCAAGATGGACGTGGCCGAGGCGCTCGGCGGCCTGCCGGCCGCCAAGATGCACTGCTCGGTGCTGGCGACCGACGGCCTGAAGGCTGCCGTCGACGACTACCTCGTCAAGCACGGCCGCGAGCCGATCTCGGGCGGTCTGGCGCACGACGACCCGGACTTCGATCCGCACGCGGTCGAGCCCGAAACGGGCGAGACCTGCGAGGTGGAGGCGTAGGCTCTCCGTGGCCCGCGTCTGGGCGGCGATGAGCGGAGGCGTGGACTCCTCCGTGGCGGCCGCGCTGCTGGTGGAGCAAGGCCACGAGGTCACCGGCGTGACGATGCGCCTGCTGCCCGACGAGAGCGCGTGCTGCGGCCGTGACGCCGCGCGCGCGGCCCGGCAGGTGTGCGACCGCCTCGGGATCGAGCACCTCACGCTCGACTTCCGCGACGCGTTCGAGGCCGGCGTCGTCGACCCGTACTGCGAGGACTACGCGCACGGTCGCACGCCGAACCCGTGCATCGACTGCAACGACCGCGTGAAGTTCGCGGAGCTGCTCCGCCGCGCGGCGCTCCAGGACGTCGACCTGCTCGCCACCGGCCACTACGCCCGCGTCCTCGCCGACGGGAGCGGCGGCGCGTGGGTGGGCCGGGGGGCCGACGTCACCCGCGACCAGTCGTACTTCCTCTACCGCCTGCGCCCCGAGCAGCTGCGCCGCATCACGTTCCCCGTGGGCGGCATGCTGAAGGACGAGGTCCGCGCGTACGCGCACAAGGCCGGGCTGCCCTGCGCCGACGCGCCCGAGAGCCGCGAGGCGTGCTTCGTGCCCGACGGCGACGTCGCCGCGTTCGTGGCGGCGCGCGCCAGTGCGGGCGGCGCGGGCGCGGTCCCCGGGCCGATCGAGGACGCGGCCGGCCGCGTGCTCGGCGCGCACGGCGGCATCGCCGGCTTCACCGTCGGCCAGCGCAAGGGACTCGGCCTCGGAGGCGGTGAGCCGCGCTACGTGGTGCGCATCGAGGCCGAGCGCAACGCGATCGTGGTCGGCGCCGAGGCCGACCTCGACGTCACGGAGGTCGTCGCGTCCGACGCGGTCTGGAACGGCGCGCCGCCGGGCGGCGCGTCCGCACTCACCGCGCGCGTGCGCTACCGCGGCGCCGAGACGCCCTGCACAGCGGCGTACGATGCGGCCGACGGCCGCCTCACCGTCACGTTCGCCGCACCCGTGCGTGCCGTCGCCCCCGGACAGGCTGTCGTATGCTATGCGGGCGAAACGGTGGTCGGCGGAGGGACGGTGGCATCGGCGCGATGATCGATACGCACGTCCACACCGCGCGTTGTCGCCATGCCGAGGGCGACCCGGCGGACTACATCGCCGCGGCCACGGCCGCCGGCGTGAAGGTCCTCGCGTTCGCGGACCACCTGCCGCTGCCCGACGGCTACGACGCCGGCTACGCCATGCCGCGCGAGGAGCTGCCCGCGTACGTCGAGGAGGTCCTCGAGGCGCGCGAGTCGGCCGCCGGCGACCCCGCCGCGCCCGAGGTGCTCCTCGGCGTGGAGGCCGACTGGCTGCCCGGCGAACTCGACCACGTGCGCGACCTGACGACGGCGTTCCCGTTCGACGTGGTGCTCGGCTCGGTGCACTTCGTGGAAGGCTGGGCGTTCGACGACCCCGAGCTGCGCCACGTCTACGACGAGTGGGACCTCTCCGACCTGTGGAACGGCTACTTCGACGAGCTGCGGCGCGCGGCCACCAGCGGGCTGTTCGACGTCATGGCGCATCCCGATCTCGTGAAGAAGTTCTGCGATGCCGCGCCGTTCGACCCCCGCGAGCTGTACGAGGCCGCCGCGCACGCGATGGCGCATGGCGGGGTCGCGGCCGAGCTGTCCACCGCCGGCCTGCGCAAGCCCTGTGCGGAGATCTACCCGCTGTCTCTTATACCCCTC
>VAUM01000011.1:4886-14512 GCA_005774595.1 Actinomycetota bacterium | reverse complement strand
GCGCTCGACGGCGCCGTTCACGGACGCACCCCCGCCCCTGCGTGCATGGCGAGCGCGGCGAGCACGGCCGCGGTCACGCCGTCCGGCGACTGGTGCCGCGTGTCGACCGTGACGTCCGCCGCCGACGCGTAGACCGGCTCGCGCTCCGCGAGCAGCGCAGCGGCGGCGGCGCGGGGGTCCTCGGCTTCACGCAACAGTGGCCGGGACGCGTAGTCGCCGATGCGGTCCAGCGCCTCGTCCGAGCCGACCTGCAGGTACACCACGGTCCCGGCATCCTTCATCGTCCGCCGGTTCCACAGATCCAACACGGCACCGCCGCCGCAGGACACGACCGCGTCGGGACCCGCCGCGACCTCTTGGATGGCCCGGCGCTCCATGGCACGGAACGCGGTCTCTCCGCTGTCGGCGAACAGCTGGGAGATCGTGCGGCGCGTCGTCCGCTCGATCGTCTCGTCGATGTCGACGAATGGCAGCCCGAGTCGCTCGGCCACGAGCCGGCCGACGGTGCTCTTCCCGGATCCCATGAAGCCGATGAGGAAGACGTGGCTCACCGCGCGGTCCGCTCAGTGTACGCAGCGAGCGCCGCGAGCATGTCGCCGAGGCAGTCGCCGCCGACCTTGGCCTGGTATGCATCGGCGAGCACGAGCGCGACCTCCGCTTCGGCGACGACTGCCGCAGCGGGCACCGCGCAGACGTCCGAGCGCTCGCGCGCGGCGTCCACGGGCTCGCCGGTCTCGAGGTCCACGCTCGGCAGCGACTTCATCAGCGTCGGGATCGGCTTCATCGCGGCCGACAGGACGAGGGGCTCGCCGTTCGTCATACCGCCCTCGAGCCCGCCGGCGTGGTTGCTGGGGCGCACGAATGCGCCCGCGCGCGCGGGCAGGATCGGGTCGTGCGCCTCGCTTCCCGGGCCCGCCGCCAGCGCGAACCCGTCACCGAACTCGACGCCCTTGATCGCGGGGATGGACACGACGGCGCCCGCGAGCCGGGCGTCCAGCCGCTCTCCCGCGGTGGCGTAGCCGCCGAGGCCCGGCGCCAACCCGATCGCGTACACGGTGAACACGCCGCCGAGGCTCTCGCCGGACGCTGCCGCCTCATCGATGCGGTCGCGCATGCGCGCGGCGGCCGCCTCGTCGGGGCAGCGCACGTCACTCGCCTCCACCGCGGCCACGTCGACCGCGGCCGCGTCGGCGAGCGGCTCCATCTGCACGCCGCCGATCGCACGCACGTAGGAGCCCACCGACACGCCGAGTCCGCGCAGGAGCGCCTTGGCCACCGCTCCGGCGGCCACCCGCGCCGCCGTCTCCCGCGCACTCGCGCGCTCGAGCACGTCGCGGACGTCACTCGCGCCGGTCTTCAGGCAGCCGGCGAGGTCCGCGTGGCCGGGACGCGGCGCCGTCACGCGCGCCTTCCCGGCCGCTTGCGCCGCCTCGTCGCCGCCACCCGGCGCCATGACGTCCGTCCAGTTCTCCCAGTCGCGGTTCGCCACGGTGATCGCGACGGGACTGCCGATGGTCCGGCCGAAGCGCACGCCCGACAGCAGCATCGCGCGGTCGCTCTCGATCGTCATCCGACCGCCACGGCCGTAGCCGACCTGCCGGCGCCCGAGGTCGGCGTCGACGTCGGCCGCCTCGAGGGGCACGCCGGCGGGAACGCCGGTCACGATGGTCACGAGCGCTCGCCCGTGTGACTCACCTGCGGTGGTGTAGCGCATACGGCCTCCGTGCGCGCTGCCTGGATGGACGGGGTTCGATTCTAACACCCGCCCTCAGGACCCCCGCAGCGGGCACGTGGGCGCGCGGAGAGCGGCGCTACTTCGCGGCGACCGAGCCCTGCCCCACTCGCAGCGTGACGGTCGAGTCGCCGTAGAGCATCGTCGCGGAGTCCGCGCCCACCGAGATGACCTGCCACGCGGTCCCCTCGATGACCTCGCCGGCGGCCCGCGTGTAGGTGGACCCGTTCCACCACAGCACCGCGTGCCGTACGCCGTCCTCGGTCACGACGTCGAGGAGGTACAGCGTGTCCTCCTCGCCGCTGAAGGTCGAGGAGGTGTCTTCCGATGCGGACACGACCTCCTTGGCGAGCGGGTCGAAGATGTCCCGGAAGGTGAAGATCTGGCTGTTCGCGACCGGCAGGGGCACGTGCGTGCCCTCCTTGGCCGCGGCGGTCCCGGTCCCGGCGGCCGAGCCGCCCGCGACGCCGCCGGCGGTCGTCCCTGCTCCCGTCGTGACCGCGCCCTGGAGGGCCTGGTCGACGCCCTTCTGCACCACGCTGGCGCCGAAGAACGAGATCAGCACCACGGCCACGACCGCGATGATCGCGCCGAGCACGGCGAGCCCGATGCCGCCGATGACGATCTTGCCGAGCGTCGTGCCGAGGAACGCCTTGAAGCCGCCGCCCTTCTTCGCGGACCCCGGCTCGGCGCCCGCGGCCGGCGCGGCCAGCATCTCATCGACGCCCGGAAGCGCCTCCGGCGTCGAGACGGGCGTTGTCAGGTCGTCGGCCACGGGGTCCTCACATGCTCCTACGGGG
Organism: Actinomycetota bacterium; assembly: GCA_005774595.1. Lineage (NCBI taxonomy): Bacteria > Bacillati > Actinomycetota > Actinomycetota bacterium. The sequence goes on along the minus strand of VAUM01000011.1, from coordinate 11,980 downwards.
TCGGCGGCGGTGTCGCCGTCCCGGTCGACGAGGCGTCCGCGTTGATCGTGTACACCTCGATGAACATCGTCACGGCGACCTCGGTCTCGGTCTCGACCGTCTGCGTGCTCGCCGCGGAGCCGCTCGGCTCGCTGTAGTCGATGGTCGTCTCAACGACCCGCACACCGCGCGTCATCTTCTCGAGACGCCGCATGAAGTCGATGTAGTCCGCCCACCGCCCGACCAGCTCGAGCTTGACCTGGTATGCGGTGTAGGTCTCCAGGTCCTCGGTCGCCGGCTCCGGGGCGATGCGCTCGAGCATCAAGCCCGACGAGTCCGCAGCGTCCTGGATCTCGATGATCAGCGAGGGCAGTTCGGGCGAGTCGGGGACGCGGTTCGTCTGGAGGATGTACTCCGCGCTCGTCCTGGCGGCGTTGTCCCTCGCCTCGATGCGCCGGTTGAGCAGATCCCGCGCGGCCGCGATCTGCTCGTCCTGCGCCTTGATCTCGTCGCTCAGCTCTCCGACCTTCTGGAACTGCGGCCAGATGAGGAAGAAGAGCATCGCGGCGCACAGCGCGATGACGCCGATGATGGCCAGTATGATCTGGTTGCGCAGGGTGAGCTTCACCGGCGGTCTCCTCCTCCCCTCACGGCCCGGTAGGCGGGGCAGGCACCGCGCCCGCGGAACCCGTGTCCGCGGCGGCGGGCTTGGCCACATCGGCGGTTATCTCGAAGCTGATGGTGGGCAGCGGCCACTCCTCCGGCATCTTCTCGGACTTGGTCAGCCACACGTTGGCGAGTTGGTCGAGATCGGCGAAGCGCACGAGCGCCTTGGCGATCACCTTGTGCCCCGAGTCCGGGGTGTCCTCCGGGTCGAGGGCCGAACCCTCCACCTGCACGTTGGGCGTGCGCTCCTCGTCGGCCTTGATCCTCGACGCCCACATGTCCGAAGGCAGGACCAGCGAGATCTCGGTGAACAGCCGCGACCAGTCGATCCGCGCCGAGAGCGCCTCGTCGGCGATCTCCTGCCGGTCGGCGAGGTCCTTCTCCTTGGTCTCGAAGACCCTGAACGCCTCGGCCTGCTTCTGGAGGCCGACCGCCTGGTCCTGCTTGGACTGCAGCTCCTGGCTGCGGCCGCCCACGATGAACAGCGCCACACCGTAGACGAGCAGCAGGACCGCGACCGCGGCGACGCCGGCGAGTGCGACGTAGCTGAAGGTCTTCTCGGCCTTGCGCTTCTCGACGATCTCGGGAGGCAGGAGGTTGATGCGGACCATCAGGTCAGCCCGCCCATCGCCAGCCCGATCGCGGGAGCCGCGCCGAAGCGGTCCTGCATGAGCGTCTGCTGGACGCCGCCGGACGTGCTCACGCGCTCGAGCCCGTCGGTGAGCTGGACCTCGGCCTGCAGGCCCTTCTCGAGGTAGTTCGCGAGGTTCAGCAGCTGCGCGCCGCTGCCGGTCAGGTAGATGCGCTTGATGCTGCGGACCTGCGTGGCCTGCGTCAGGTAGTAGTCGATGGAACGGCAGACCTCGGCGATGAACTTGTTGACCTCGCGCTCGAGGGCGTCCTGCGCCGTCTGCGCCTGGCCGGCGTCGAGCTCCGGCGGGAAGACGGAACTGTGCGTCTCGATGTCAGGCAAGCCCACGCGCAGCTTCAGGTCCTCGGCCTCGTCGAAGGTCAGGTTGAGCACGTTGGCGATCGCCTGCGTGAACTGGTTGCCGGCGAGTGAGGACACGCGCGTGAAGCGCGGGACGCTCTTCTCGACGACGGCGATGTTGGTCAGGCCCGACGAGATGTGGATGACGCCGGTCGCCTCACCCTCCTCGCCCTCGTCGGGCAGCACGCTCTCGGTGGCGCCGAACAGCGAGCGCACGATGGCGAACGCCGTGACGTCGATGGCGGTGAGCTTGAGGCCCGCGCCCTCGACGGCCTCCACGGCCGTGCCTATCATGTCGCGCTGCGCCGCGACGAGCAGCACCTCCATCATGTGCTCGTCCGCGCCGGTCATGTAGTCGCCGATGATCTGGAAGTCCAGGATCGCTTCCTCGACCGGGATCGGGATGTAGTCCTGCGCCTGGTACTGGATCGCGCCCTCGAGCTCCGCCTTGTCCATGAACGGCAGGTCGATGAGGCGCACCACGACCTTCTGGTTCGAGACGCCGATGGCGACTTCCTTGCCGGAGACGCCGCTGCGCCGCCACAGGTCCTTGACCGCCGAAGTCACCGCGTCGACGTCGACGATCTCGCCCTCGACGACCGCGCCCATCGGCATGGGCGCGACGCCGTACGCGGCGAGCGCGAGGCCGGAGCCGCTAGGCCTGACTTGGGCAACGCGCACGTGGTCGGTCCCGATGTCGAGGCCGACCGGCAGCGGTGCAGAGGACAGGGAGATAGGAGCCACCGACCCTCCTTCTGGTGCTGCTGCGATGATAGCTGCTTCCGGTGCTGCGACTGCGTGCTGCGGATGAGCTCCCGTGGCGAATCATACCATACCGGGTGTTTTCAACAACCTGTGGACAACCGGAGGCGGTCGGGGGTGGAGCGCCGCTACTGGCGGGACCAGGTGCCCGGGAAGATGAGGCCGCCGCCCGCGCCCGGCATGCTCTCGGGCAGGACGTCCTTCAGGATCGGGTTCGTCCGCAGCGTGATGTTCGGAGAGGTGGCGCTGATCACGCCGGCCAGGACCGTGCCCTCGTAGACCGTACCGGGCTTGTCGAGGGTGAACGTGCCGTTGCAGAAGACCGCACCGGTCATGGCCTCGCGGTGCAGCCACACGTCGCCGGCGGTCACGATCCCGAGCGCCTCGGACGCCGACAGGCCGTCGCGCGGCACGAGGTTGCCCTCGATGTAGACGTCGCCGTTGCACACGAGCGTGCCGTTGCCGACGTAGTTGTTCACGCCCGCCAAGATGTTGACCGGGCCGTCGATGAGGACCGTGCCGTTGACGTAGAGCGTCCCGGTGCCTGCGTCGTACGCGAAGTCGTCGAAGGTGGCGGACGCGGCGTCGTAGCCGTTGCCCGGCCAGGCGCCGAACGACGCCGCGCCGATGTCCAGCGTGTGGGTGCCGTTGTTGAGCGGGCCGTGACCTCCCGCGTCCCCGCGGTACTTGTAGTAGTCCGAAGTACCCGCAGGAGCGGTGTCGGCCATCCGCCGGCCGGGGATCGTCGTCCCGTCCGCGTACGACTGGGGAACAAGGTGGATGATCACGGTCTCGGTGTTGGGCGCCGATGACGCGGTGCCGCCCATCTTGTTGTCCGTGGACTCCTTGCGGGCGAGCTCCTCGGCCGCGTCCATGTAGTCCGAGGTCACCCACGGCAGCTCGATGTCGGGCACCGAGGTGCGGACCGGACCGTCGATGTGCGCGTCGATCTTGTGGAGGTCCACCGTGCCGCCGGTGCAGTACACGCGCACCGGGTCGGCTGCGGTGCCCAAGTCGCAACCCGCGCCGCCGTGGGTCGTGATGAGCTTGCCCTCGCGGATGAACAGTGGCCCGCCGTAGTAGTTCGAACTGGATCCCCACTCCATGTCGCCGCGGATGTAGAGCGGCCCGTCGATGGTCGCCTGGCCGTTCCACGCAGAACCGCCGCCGAGCGACGCGCCCTCGCCGGCGCCCATGTTCAGGTCCCACAGGTTCAGGTAGAAGAACCGCTGGGTGACGATCTCGCTGGCACCCTCAGACACGCCCCGGCACTGGATGATGTACTCGTAGGCGTCCAGCTGCTGGACGGTGACCGCGTAGCTCCCGTCCTCGGTCGTGCCGTTCTTGGGGTAGTCGTCGAGGTTGTCGGAGTTGAACGTCGCGAGCTCGAGCTCGAGCCCGGAGTTCGCGACCTGGAACGCGCGCGTCTCACCGCGGTTGCGCACCGAGTCGTGCAGCGTCTCGCTCGCCATGAAGTAGGCGCCGATCGCCACGACCGTCACCACGGCGGCGATGCCCAGGACCGCGGCCATCGCGAATCCGCCATCCGACCGGCCCCTCAGACGCGTCAGCATGCTCGTCCCATCCCCTATCGGTTCCGGAACATGACTTCGCGCGTATCGCGCAAGGCCTTGCCCTGGTAGTTGACGCGCATGTCGATGACCAGCTTGCCCGCCTTGGCCGGGACATCGGCCATGTTCGTGATCTCGACGGCCGCCGACGTCGTCGTGGCCGAGCGGTAGTAGTGGAACAGCGGCACGCCGAGCGCGCGGTTGGCGTTGTTCCTCGACCAGGTGTACGTGCTCCTCAGCGTCGTGTTCTGCCCGAGGTTGTTCACGAGCCAGATCTGGTCGACGACCGTCTTGTCCGCGTTCGCGCTGATGATGTGGCGCTCCCGGATGTCGTCGTTGTTGCGGTCGGTCAGGAACTGCACGGAGTACGCGGTCGGGGCCTCGATTGACAGGTTCTGCGACGCGATCTCCTCGAGGAAGGTGAGCGTCGCGCCGATCTCGCGTGCCTGGACGGACTGGATCTCGGAGACCTGACTGCTCTTGTAGACCACCTGCAGGCCCAGATACGCCATCCCCAAGACGATGAGGAGCAGCCCGAGCGCCACGATCAGCTCGGTCAGCGTGAAGCCGGAGTCATCGCGCCAGCGGTCCATCTACCACTCCGCGTGCACGAGCGTCGCGGTCGCGCCCACGCTCGTCGGCGTCGGTCCGAACACGTCCGACCCGACGCCCGCCGCTGTGCCGCCGGCATACCCGGCCGGCGTGTAGTACACGTGGTAGCGGTAGTACAGCGGCTGCCACTGGCCGGTGACCTTGGTGAGCGCGATCGAGCCGGTCGTGAACGTCGCCGGCGAAGAGCCGGCGACGACCCTGTTGCCGATCCACGTCCACGCGCCGGCGGTGCCTGAGCGATAGGAGAACGAGTACGTCGTCCATCCGGTGCACGGGAACGTCGGCGGTGAGACGGTGAGCGTCGCGATCGCGGCTGGCGCCTTCGCGGTGATGATCGCCGAGGTGCCGCCGCCGAGCGGACGCGTCACGTACGGCGCGGAGGGCACGGCGTTCGCGGCGTTCAAGCGCGGGCTGCGCGCCAGCGCGGTGACGACGTAGCGGCTGAACCGGTACGTCCCCAGGTCGGTCAGCAGGCCTGAGATGGTCACCGTCGGGCTCGAATCCCACGACGACGGGTCGGTGTACGAGCCATACCCGGCCGGCTTCTGCCGGTACTGGGTGACGTCGTACATCGTCGCCTCCGAGCCGGGGCCCCACTGTGCGGTCACCAGCGCGTCGGTCGAGACGGTCGCGGTCGGCACGCCGGAGTCGCCCGGCGGATCGTTGTCGACGTAGAAGGTGCGGTCGACGGCGCGCGAGTTGCCCTCGCTGTCCCATGCGCGGCAGCGCACGGTCTGCCAGCCGTCGTCGACCACCTCGGTGACCTCCCCGTCCACCATCATGACCTGCCCTGTGTGCCACCGGAACGACACGCTCGCGCTCGACTGGCCGACAGACCATTCCCACTCGGCGGTGTCGGCGCCCAGCACCGTCGCGTCCGCGAGGTACACCAGCTCGGTCGCCGAGCCGATCATGTACATCTCCATGCGGCGGATGTCCTGATCGCTGTCCTGCGATTCCGCCTCGGCGCCAAGCTCCAGCGGCGTCGGCGAGCCGCCCGAGTTCCACACCAGGTTGCTGTAGACCACGGAGCCGTCGTCCGGCGTCGTGGCGGTCCACACGAGGTCCGGCCCCATCGCGATGCCGGTGAACTGGGTGAGGTCCTGATCGCGGTCCCGGATGATCGAGTACGCCGTGGTGGTGACGGGAGTGCGCCCGGGCACGGTCGCGACCGCGGTGACGCGCAGTTCCTTCGTGACGGAGGAGCGCTCCTGGACCTGGTAGCTCACGGTGACGGAGATGCCGTTCGCGGTGAACGTCTCGCTCGACGGCAGGACCCCGGAGCCACCGGATGTCGCGATCGCCACTTGGCTGAACGGCAGGCCGCGCACGTACTCCATGCGCGACGCGATCGTGTTGCTGATGAGGTTGCGCTGCTTGGCGTCGATGCCCATGTTGGTCGACGTCGCGACGAGGCCGAGCACGCCCGTCAGCACGACGAACATGATGAAGGCCGCGAAGACGACCTCGAACACGTTCATTCCGTCGTCGCGATGCATCGATGCAAGCCTCATGGCCGGCCACCTCGCTCCGTACTGCGCCCGGCAGCGCATACTACCTCGTTTCCCGTATCGGCAACGCACTCGGCGCACTTGAGCCGTTGGTGATGCTCAGTGACGTACGGCACTGCCGGCCCGCGCGCATCACGCCATCCCGACCGCGCGGAAGTACCATCCGACCAGTTCAGGCCCTGCGAGCGCCGCGACGGCCCCGCCCGCGGCCAGGTACGGACCGAACGGCGCCCGCTCCGCGAGCGCGCGCTTCCCCGCCGCAGCGCCGAACAGCCGGCCGGCCAGCGCGAGCACGGTTCCCGCGACGAAGGCGACCGCCACGTAGGGTCCGAGGAACACGCCCATCGCAGCGAGCAGTTTCACGTCGCCGAAGCCGAGACCCTCGCGCTTGCGGACCGCCTCATACGCCCACCCGATCGCCCACGCCGGCCCCGCGCCCAGCGTCGCTCCGAGGAGCGCCGCTGCGACCGGGCCGCCGAGAGCGCCGGTGCCGTGCCAGCCGATCGGGACGATCTCGACGCCGGTCACCTGCGACGCCAGCGCGCCCGCCGCGCCCGCGCCGGCGAGCGCGCCGACGATCCCGTTCGGAAGCCGCATGGTGTCCAGATCGATGAAGGACAGCACCAGCAACGTCCACAGGAACGCCGCCGCGACGACCGCCGTGGCCGGACGCCCCGCGAACCGCACGGCAGCCGCGACGAACGCTGCCGCCGAGAGCGCCTCGACCACGGGGTAGCGCACGCTGATGCGCGTGCCGCAGTCACGGCAGCGCGCGCCGAGAGCGACCCACGAGACGATCGGCACGTTGTCGTACCAGCGGATCGGGTGGCCGCACACAGGACAGCTCGACGCGGGCGCGTTCAGGCTCTCACCGCGGGGGAAGCGCCAGACCACGACGTTGCCGAAGCTCCCGAAGGCCGCGCCGAACGCGGCCCAAGCGATGAGGATGAGTGGCGTGGTCTGCACAGCCGCTAGCGTACCACCGCGCGGGCCGCGTTCGGC
>VAUM01000011.1:0-4876 GCA_005774595.1 Actinomycetota bacterium | reverse complement strand
CGCCGGCCTCTGGTCTCGCCCTGTCAGCAGGGCGTTCGAAGCGGATGAATCCTAGAAGTGGCCGTGGTTCGCGCAGTCGGCCAGGTTGCCGTCGCTGGTGTCGATCGCACCGTAGGCGGTCGGGCCGACCGGGCACTGAGGCGCGGTCTTGATGTAGACCGGCACCAGGTCGGCCACGGCGTCCGGGTAGTTGCCGTCGTTCTCGGCGGCGTAGGTCTGAGCGGCACCCTCGATGGTGCGCTGGTTCGCGAAGCACGACTTCCTCTGGGTGTTGGCCTTGGCCGTGTTGAAGACCGGGATGGCGATGGCGACGAGGATGCCGATAATGAGCACGACGACCATCAACTCGACCAGGGTGAAGCCCTCGTTCCTGCGGAATGCCTTCATGGCTCTCGCACCTCCTTCTCCCTTGCGGGAATCGATCGCGGCGCGCACGCCGCTACTTGCTACATTCCCAGTATCGGCCGCCGAGCGCCCGACTTGAGCGTGGATCCGCGAGAGGACGTCGTTGTGTGACCGGCGTCACGCGGGCGCGAGGGACTGAGCACCGCGCCTGCCTACTGGACGTACGTGATGATCGTGAACATCGGCAGGTACAGCGCGATGACCATGCCGCCCGCCACGCCGCCCATCGCGACCATCATGAGCGGCTCGATGATCGAGGTGAGGCCGTCGACCGCGGTCGAGACCTCCTCGTCGTAGAAGTCCGCGATCTTGGAGAGCATCGCGTCGAGCGCACCGGTCTCCTCGCCGACGGTGATCATCTGCACGAGCATCGAGGGGAACACCGGGGACTCTGACAGCGGCTTGGCGATCGTCTCGCCCTCCTTGATGGCCGAGCGGCACCGCTTCACCGCGTTGGCTACCACCTCGTTGCCGGCGGTGTCGGCGACGATGTCGAGCGCCGAGAGGATGGGCACGCCCGCCGAGACGAGCGTGCCGAAGGTCCGCGTGAACCTCGCGAGAGCCATCTTCTTGGTCAGATTGCCGATGATCGGCATGCGCAGCAGGATCGTGTCCCAGATCAGGGTCCCGCTCGGCGTCGCCTTCCAGCGCCGGAAGACGAACACGATGGCGGCGATGACCGCGATCAGGACGAGCACCCTGGGACTGCGCACGAACGTCGAGAGGTCGACGAGGAACTGTGTCATCGCGGGCAGCTTGCCGCCCATGTCGGCGAACATCTTCTGGAAGGTCGGCACCACGAAGATCATCATCGCCGCAAGGATGACGACGACGAGCACGCCCATCGCGATCGGGTAGGTCATCGCGGACTTGATGGTGGCCTTCAGGCCCTCCTCACGCTCGAAGTGGTCGGCCAGGCGCAGCAGGACCTCGTCGAGAACACCGCCGGTCTCACCCGCACGCACCATGTTGACCATGATCGGCGGGAAGATCCTCGGATGTTTCGCGAGCGAGTCGGACAGCGACTGGCCGGCCTCGACGTCCTTGCCGACCTGGGTGACCACCTCGCGCAGCGCGGCGCTGTCCGTCTGGGACGCGAGGATCGACAGGCACTTCGTGAGCGACAGGCCCGCGTTGATCATCGTGGCGAACTGGCGCGCGAAGATCTGGATGTCCTTGGGCTTGACGCCGGTGCCGAACTTGATCGACTGCAGCGCGGCGAGCCCGCCCTGCTCCGACAGCTCGAGGACCATGTAGCCCATCTGGCTGAGCTTCGCACGGACGGCCTCCCGGCTGTCTCCCTCGAGCGTGCCCTTGACGATCTTGCCCGACTTGTCGCGGACCGAGTAGGTGAATGTGGCCATGGCTGCGTGTCCTCCGGTCTGTCACCCGAGCTTGGAGACCAGGCCCTTGAGCACGTCGGGGTCGATCGCCCGGCTCATCGCCATCTCCATCGTGATTGTACCGCGCCTGCACAGGTCGGCGAGCGCGTGGTCCATCGTCACCATGCCGTAGCGGTCGCCGGTCTGCATCGTCGTGTCGAGCTGCTGCGTCTTCGCCTCGCGGATGATGTTGCGGACCGCGGGCGTGGGGACCATGACCTCCGCAGCCACCACCCGCCCGCACCCGTCGGCCCTCGGCAGCAGCTGCTGCGAGACGACTCCCTGCAGACTGCCGGCCAGTTGGACGCGCACCTGCTGCTGCTGATGGGGGGGGAAGACGTCGATGACGCGGTCGATCGTCTGGGTGGCGCCTTGTGTGTGCAGTGTCGCGAGCACCAGATGCCCGGTCTCGGCCGCGGTCAGCGCCGCCGACATCGTCTCGAGGTCGCGCAGCTCGCCGATGAGGATCACGTCCGGGTCCTGACGCAGCACGTACTTGAGCGCGCCCCCGAACGTCCGGGTGTCCGAGCCGACCTCGCGCTGGTTGACCATGGAGCGCTTGTGGTGGTGCAGGTACTCGATCGGGTCCTCGATGGTGATGACGTGCACCGACTCGTGGGTGTTGATGTGGTCGATCATCGACGCGAGCGTGGTCGACTTCCCCGAACCGGTCGGGCCGGCGACGAGCACGAGGCCGCGCGGCCGGAGCGCGAGGTCCCCGAGGATGGAAGGCAGGCCGAGCGAGTCGAAGCTGCGGATCGCAGTCGGGATCAGGCGGAACGCCGCGCTCACGCTGCTGCGCTGGAGGTACACGTTGACGCGGAAGCGGGCGACTCCGGGAGCGGAGTACGCGAAGTCGTACTCCCAGTCGCGCTCGAGCTGCTGGCGCTGCCCCTGCGACATGACCGAGTAGACGAGCGAGCGCGTGTCGGACGGCTCGAGTGCGTCCTCGCCGACCGCCTGCAGGCGGCCGTTGATCCGCAGGACCGGCGGGAGACCGACCGTCAGGTGCAGGTCCGACGCGTCACGATCGACCACCATGCGGAGCAGATCGCCGAGATCGACCACGAGTCCCTCTCCCATTCGCGCCCGCATCGGGCTAGACGATGACCCGGACGATCTCCTCGATAGAGGTCACGCCCATGCGGACCTTCTCCAGCCCGTCCTGGCGCAGCGTGAGCATCCCCTGGTCGACGGCGACCCGGCCGATCTCGTCGGCCGACGCCTCCTCGATCGTCAGCTTGCCGATCTCCTCGGTCATCATCATGACCTCGTGCACGCCGACACGGCCGCGGTAGCCGGTGTTGCCGCACTTCTTGCACCCGACGCCGCGGAAGATCCTGTCGGGCAGGTCGTCCTCGGCGAACCCGGCGCTGATGAGCACCTCCGGCTTGGGGCTGTACTCCTCCTTGCACTCCTTGCACAGGCGGCGCGCGAGGCGCTGGGCGAGCACGCAGTCGACAGCCGACGCGACGAGGAACGGCTCGACGCCCATCTCGACGAGGCGGGTGACGGCGCCGGGCGCGTCGTTGGTGTGCAGCGTGGAAAGGACGAGGTGACCGGTCAGTGCGGACTCGATGGCGATCTGCGCCGTCTCCTGGTCCCGGATCTCACCGACTAGGATGACGTCGGGCGAGCAGCGCAGGAACGAGCGGAGCGCGCGGGCGAAGGTCAGGCCGACCTTGTGGTGGATCTGGCACTGGTTCACGCCGGGCAGGCGGTACTCGACGGGATCCTCGGCGGTGAGGATGTGGCGCCCCGGGTCGTTGAGCACGTTGACCGCCGCGTACAGCGTGGTCGACTTGCCCGAGCCCGTCGGTCCGGTGACGAGGATGGCGCCGTACGGCTTCTTGAACGACGACTCGAAGCGTTCGAGCGACGCGGGCAGGAAGCCGAGGTCGGCGAGCTGCAACAGGATCGAGTCTTTGCGCAAGATGCGCAGGACCACCCGCTCGCCGTAGACCGTCGGCAGCGACGACACGCGGAAGTCGAGCTTGTGCCCCGCGACCGTGACCGCGCAGTGGCCGTCCTGCGGCTTGCGGGACTCGGCGATGTCCATGTCGGCCATGATCTTGAAGCGGCTGATGATCGCGGCTTGCGCGGCTTTGGGGCTGCGCGTGATCTCGTGGAGCACGCCGTCGATGCGGAACCGGACACGCAGGTCCGACTCCTGCGGCTCGATGTGGATGTCCGACGCCCGGTCGGTGACGGCCTTGTTGATGAGCCAGTTCACGAGCTTGACCGTCGGTGCGTCGGAGGTCGCGTCCGTGATCGATTCGAGGTCGGTCTCGTCGAGGTCCTCCGAGCCGACGAACTCGTCGTCGTCCATCCGCTCGGCGACCTTGTAGTACTCCTCGATCGCGTGGGCGATGTCGTCCTTGGTGGAGATCCCGGGCTTGATCTCGTAGCCCGTCACGATGCGCAGGTCGTCGAGCGCGAGCACGTTCTGCGGGTCGGCCATCGCGACGGTGAGCTGCCCGTCCTCGATCGCCACCGGCATCAGGACGTAGCGGACCGCGAGCTCTTTGGGCACGGCCGCGACCGCGTCGGGCGACGGCGCGTTCTCCTTGAAGTCGATGTACGGGATGCCGATCTGGCGCGCCATCACCGACAGGATCGCGCCCTGGGACGCGTAGCCGAGGTCGACGAGGACCTTGCCGAGCGGGCTGCCGGTCGCGTTGTGGACCTCGAGTGCGTCCCGGAGCTGCCGCTCCGTGATCACGCCCGCCTTCATGAGCAGCATGCCGAGCCGCTGACCAGCTTCAGCCACCGATGGGTCCGTTCCTCATCCTTCGCGCGCGTCACCGCACGACGCGGCGCGAGCCGTGGGCCTCGAGCCCATGGTACGACATGAACGGGAATCGGCACACGCCGTCCAGCGCTTGATAGCGGCGCTGGACGGGGATCAGCCGGCCGCCTTCGATGCGTGCAGGTCTTCGAAGAGGATGCCGGCGAGCCGCTGGAACTCCGAGAACGTCTTGCTGCCGGGCTTCACGCCGATGCGCGTCTCGCCGAACCACATCTCGACTGGCGACACGAGGGCGAACTCGGCGGCGTCGGCGGGGGCGGGCTGTGGCGCTGGGCCGCCC
>VAUM01000010.1 GCA_005774595.1 Actinomycetota bacterium | reverse complement strand
CTGGTGGGTCGCGTACCGGCTCGCCGCGCTGGAGCCCGACGTCGTAGGCATCTCCGTGACCTGCTGGAACGCGCGCGCGGCGTACGAGCTCGTGCGCGTGCTCGGCGCCGCGCTGCCGGATGCCCGCGTGGTGCTCGGCGGTCCCGAGGCCGGCCCGATCGCCGAGGACGTCCTGCGGGCGCATCCGCACGCGCACGCCGTCGTGCGCGGCGAGGGCGAGGTCACGTTCGCGGAGCTGCTCGCGGCGTACGCGGACGCCGCGCCCGCCGCGCCCGCTCACGAGGTCGCGGGCGTCACCGCCCGCACCCCGGACGGCGCCGTGCGCGCCGCGCCGGACCGCGAACCCGTCGCCGACCTCGACACGCTCCCCAGCCCGTACCTGACGGGCGTGATGCCGCCGCTCGACGGGGCTACCTACCTCGAGACGTACCGAGGCTGCCCGCACGCGTGCGCCTACTGTTTCGAGGGGCATGGCTCCACGCGCGTCCGTTCCCACTCCGACGAGCGCGTGCGCGCCGAGATCGGCCTCGTGGCCTCGGCGCAGGGCGTCCGCTCGTTCTCCTTCATCGACCCGGTCTTCAACCTCACCGACAGCCGCCTGCGCACGCTCGCCGACACGCTCGCCCCGCACGCCGTGCGCGGCGTGCGTCTCCACACCGTCGAGGTCGACGTCGAGCGCATCGGCCCCGAGCAGGCGGCGCTGCTCGCGCGCGCGGGCGTCGCGAGCGTCGAGACCGGCCCGCAGACCACGGGCGCGGCCGCGCTGGCCGCGTGCGGGCGCCCCTTCGACCCGGACGCCTTCCAAGCCGGCGTCGAGGCGTTGCGCGCCGAGGGCATCGCCACGGAATGCGACCTCATCTTCGGCCTGCCGGGCGACACGCCGGGTGACATGGTCGCGTCGATGGAGTGGGCGCTCGGCGTACATCCGTGGCGCATCCAGTGCTCCACACTGCGCGTCCTGCCCGGCACGGTGCTGTGGGACCGTGCTCCGGAACTCGGCCTCGCTTTCGACCCCGAGCCGCCGCACGAGGTCGTCACCACGGCCGAGGCGGGCTTCGCCGACCTGCGGCGCATCGAGCTCATGGGCGCGGTGCTCGCCGACGAGCACGCCGCCGCCCTCGAAGGAGGCGTCCGCGCATGACCGGCACGTCGAAGCGCGTCGAGGCCATCCGCCCGTTCGTGGTGATGGACGTGGTCGCGCGCGCCAAGGAGCTCGAGGCGGCCGGCCGCGACGTCGTGCGGCTCGAGATCGGCGACCCGGACTTCGCCACCCCCGAGGTCGTGACGCGTGCCGCCGAAGAGGCGATGGAGCACGGCGAGACCGGCTACACGCAGTCGGCCGGCATCCCGTCGTTGCGCGAGGCGGTCTCGGCGCACGTGCGCGACCGCTACGGCGCGCAGGCAGCGCCCTCGCAGGTCGTGGTCACGCAGGGCACGAGCCCGGCGATGCTGCTCGTCTTCGGCGCCCTGCTCGACCCGGGCGACGAGGTCGTCATGCCGGACCCGTGCTACCCGGCGTACCCGAACTACGTCTCGTTCCTCGGCGGGGCCCCGCGACTGGTCCGCACGCGCGCCGAGGACGGCTTCCGCTACGACCTCGATGCCGTGCGCGCCGCCGTCACGCCCCGCACTCGCGCGATCATGGTGAACTCGCCGGGGAACCCGACCGGCTGCGTGACGCCGCCCGAGGATCTGCGGGCGCTCGCCGGGATCGCCGAGGATGCGGGCGTCCACCTCGTCTCCGACGAGATCTACCACGGCCTGACGTACGGCGCCGAGGAGCACACCGTCCTCGAGTACACGGACCGCGCGTTCATCCTGAACGGCTTCTCGAAGGCGTATGCGATGACCGGCTGGCGCCTCGGCTACCTCATAGCGCCGCCGGAGTTCGTGCGGCCCTGCGAGAAGATCCAGCAGAACTTCTTCCTGTGCGCCAACCACTTCGTCCAAGCGGCCGGCACCGTGGCGCTCACCAAGGCGCAGGGCGAGGTCGCCCGGATGCGCGAGACCTACGACGAGCGCCGCCGCTACCTCGTCCCGGCGCTCCGAGATCTCGGCCTCGGCATCCCGCACGAGCCGCAGGGCGCGTTCTACGTGTTCGCGGACGCGCGCGTGTGGGGCGCGGACTCTCTCGGCCTGTCGCGCCGCATCCTGGAGGAGGCGCTCGTCGCGTTGGCGCCGGGGGTGGACTTCGGTGACGGCGGCGAGGGGTTCCTGCGCTTCAGCTACGCCGCGTCGCTCGAGCGCCTGCGCGAGGGGGTCGGGCGCCTGCGCGCGTGGAGCGCCGGCATCTAGGGCCGCCCGCCGACGCGCGCTTCAGCCCGCGCGCACGGATGCCGAACAACATACCGGTCGCCCGGATGAAGGGGAGTGTGGCATGGGCCTGATCGAGAGCGCCGGCGAGGTCCGCTCGTACGCCGACGGCGAGACCGTGTTCCTCGAGGGTGCGGCCGGTGAGCACCTCTTCATCGTCCTGAAGGGGACGGTGCGCATCTGGAAGGGGGGCGACCTGGTCGCCACCACGTTGGGCGAGCTCGGTCCCGGCACGATGTTCGGCGAGCAGTCGCTCATCGACGGCCGCCCGCACTGCGCCAACGCTGAGGCGGTCGGGGACACCGAGCTCGTGCTCTACGACAAGGCGGCGTTCCTCGACGCGCTGCGCGACGAGCCCGAACTGGCGCTTCGCGTCATCGAGTCGATGTGCGCGCGCCTGCGGGCGACGACCGACGTGCTCCAGAAGCTGTGCGACCAGTACGTGCTGGACAAGGCCGAGCTCGCCCTGACGCAGAAGGCCATCCTGGAGTGCGAGCTGTCATAGCGCTCGCCGCTCGTCGCCGCGTCTCGCGTCCGTCGCCTGCCGTTCGCCGCTCATCGGACACTGCTCATGTGACATGCGTCACGCGCCGAGAATACATCGGTATGAGAATTGCACCGTCCGGGGCCGGCACCGGCCTCGACCCCTCCAACGGGAGCACACCTTGAGCGACACGTGGGGCAAAGCAGACCTGCACATGCACTCCAATCACAGCGACGGCCTCGCGACCATCCCCGAGATCATGGACTGGGTGGAGCGGCGCACCGACCTCGACGTCATCGCCATCACCGACCACAACACCATCGAGGGGGCGCTGTTCGCGAAGTCCCTCGAGGACCTGCACCGCTTCGAGGTCGTCGTCGGCGAGGAGGTCTCGACGCGCGCCGGCCACGTGATCGGCCTGTGGCTGACCGAGCACATCCCGGCGGGCATGAGCGTCGCTGAGACGCTGGCCGCCATCGACGAGCAGGGCGGCGTCGCGGTCATCCCGCACCCCTTCTCGCCGCTCGGGATCTTCGGGCCGTTCGGGCGCAGCGAGTTCGTCGAGGCACTCAACGACGCCGCGTTCCACGCGCTCGAGGTCTACAACTCGGTCCCGTACCTCGTGTTCGCGAACAGCATCGCGGCGAAGATGTTCACCGGCGGACAGGGCATCGCGGCGACCGGCGGCTCGGACTCGCACGTGCTGCAGGCCATCGGCAAGGGCCACACGCTCTTCCGCGGCCGCACCGCCGAGGAACTGCGCCGCTCGATCGAGAACCTCGAGACGCGTGCCAGCGCGCACCGTCAGGGCCTGAACGTCGCGCTGCGCTACACGTTCTCGATCCCGCGGATCCGCCGCCAGCAGTCGTGGAACTGGGAGCGCTGCCAGGCGCGATAGCCGCGCTGCGCCGCGATCACTCGGACTCCGCGAGCGCCTTCTCGATCCGCCGCGCCAGCGCGCGCGCGACCTCCGGTGCGTCGCCCCACGCGGACAGCACGCGCGTGGGCACGGGCACGCGTGCCATACGGACCGCCGCAGGCAGGTCGAGCAGCGTGTCGAGGGACTCGACCGGGTCGCACGCCGGGCACGCGAGCACGCGGGCGCACCCGACCGCCGCGAGGTGGCGTACCGCCTCGGGGACGTCGGGCTCCTGCCACGCCGTCCATGCCGTGCGGACGTGGCCGGCGCGCATGCCGCCCTCGGTGAGCAGGGACTGCACGCGCGACAGGAACGCCACCTCGCGCGCGTCGAACTCGGGAGCGGCCTCGCGCCAGCCGGGCGGCTGGCCGTGCGCGACGAGCACGACGCCGGTGCTGTCCTCTGCGCCGTCGCAGGCGAGCAGCACGCGCCGGGCGACGAGGTCGGCGATCTCGTCGGCGTGCCACAGCACGTCGGCATGCACGACGCGCACGCCCGCGTCGCGGGGCTTGAGCGCATCGACGGCGCGCAGCGCCGTGTGGTCCGCGTGGCCGGCCGCAACGGCGAGCGGCGCGGCGACGACCGTGCGGTGCCCACGGGCGGCGAGGTCGGCCACCGCCTCGGCGAGCGAGGCGTCCCCCTCGCATGCGGCGTACGCCGGCTCGGCGAACCGGTCGGCATCCAGCTCGGCGGCGAGGCGCACCGCCGTCGCGCGCAGGCCGTCGCGCGACGGGCTCCGGCCGTCGGCGCCCTGGTAGCGCGACCTCTGCGCTGCGAACAGGAACGGCGCGACGAGGACGGGCACCGGGGGCGGGTCCGCCTCGCCGACGAGCGCCATCACCTCGGCGGTCTCGGACAGGGAGTAGGTGCGCGGCTCGACGTCCGCGTACACGACCACCCCGATACGCGGGTCCTCGGCCGCGCGCGGCTCCAGCGCGACGGCCGCGCGGCGCGGCCTCAGCGACGAGACGACGGAGGCGCCGAGCCCGTAGCCGGCCGCGATCGACGCGAGGCCGAGGGCACCGGTGGCCAAGGCGATCGATGCGCGCGGAGCGGACGTCACGATGAGCGCAAGGCCCCATCCCGACAGCGTCATGCTCGCCGCGCCGAGTGTCACCACGGGGATCCTGGTCCGGTGCGGCACCGCGAGCGACAGCACGAGCCCGACGCCCGCGAGGGCGCCGCATCCGACGAGTGCTGTCCATGCCAGAGGCACGAGCGCGACCTTCCCACGGCGCGGTCCGGACGCATCGAGTGTACCGAACGACGGGCCTCCGCCGCTTGACAGGCATACCCCAGGGGGTATAATCGCACGCAATCACGGGCGAGTCGAGAGGTGAGTGGCGGGATGGGCGACATGGTGCGCGAGGTGACGGCGGCCGAGTTCGCCGCGGAGGTGCTGGGAGCCGACGGCCCGGTGGTCGTGGACTTCTGGGCGCCGTGGTGCGGTCCGTGCCGGATGGTCGGCCCGGAGATCGAGAAGCTCGCGGTGACATGCGCCGGCCGCGTGAAGTTCGCTAAGATGAACGTTGACGAGTGCCGCGAGGTCGCGATGGAGTACGGGGTCATGAGCATCCCCACCATCGCGAAGTTCGAGGCCGGAGCGGTCGTCGCGCAGGTGGTCGGAGCGCGGCGCGCGGAGGATCTGGCCCGCGACCTGGGGCTGGGCTGACGCCGTGCCCACGTACGACCTGAAGTGCGCCGAATGCGGCCACCGCTTCGAGCTGTTCCTCATGCGGCTGCTCCGCGACGAGGACCGCACGTGTCCCGAGTGCGGCTCCCCGGAAGCGCGGGCGGGCGTGGGCGGCGGGTTCGTCACGCGGGCGTCCGCGCCCGCGTCCTGCGTGCCGCGCGGGGGATTCACCTGAGGGTGACGCCTCCGCCCGGTCGGGCGTGAGAGGCGAGATGGAGTACACCTACAGGCGTGCGACGTCGAGGGACTTCGAGTCGACCGTCCAGGCCGTCCGCGAGTCCGTCCCCGCGCACGGTTTCGAGCTGCGCCACGTACACGACCTCCAGGCCACGCTCGCGGCGAAGGGCTTCCCGATCCAGCCGTTGTGCATCTTCGAGCTGTGGCTGGCCGACGAGGCGGTCACGCGCTCGCGCCCCGGGCGGCTCCTGATGCCGTGCCGGCTGCACGTCTTCGTAGAGGAGGACGCGGTATGCGTCGCGGTGATCCGCCCGACGCTGTCCGCGCTGATGTTCCCGGAGGTCGACTTCGACGGGCTCGACGGCCGTCTCGAAGCGGCCATGGTCGACATCGTCGACGTGTGCACCGCCGCGTAGCGCGTTGCCGCTACCGCAGGCAGGCGGAGTACTTCAGGAAGACCGCGACCGCATCGTCGATGACCCGCTCGCGGTCGTCGCCGGGCGCGATCAGGCAGTCGCGCATCGAGTGTGAGAGCACGCCGAGGGCGACCTCGTTGAGCATCGCGGTGACCTCCCCGATGCGGGTGACCAGCCGGTCGCATGCGGTTCCCGCCTCGAGGTCGGCCTGCACCGCGAGTAGGCCGGCCTCGACATCGTGCAGCCGCTGCACCATCTCGTCCTGGTCGCGCGGCGTGGCGAGTGTCGTGCCCGAGCTCGAGGCGGCCATCGAGCGATAGTCGAGGAACACCTCGAAGGCGCGGTCGACCAGCGCGTCCCCGGACTCCGCCTCGCCGGCAAGGCAGCGCTTCATCGAGTACCCCACGATGTGGAGGCCCACCTGGCCCAGCGCGGAGCGCGCGGCCATGATCTGCGTGAGCACCGCCTCGCAGCCCTGGCGCGTCTCGATCATCGAAGCGAGGCCGCGGACCTGGCCTTGCAGCCGCCGGAGCCGGTTCGTGATCGTGCGCCGCTCGGCGTCGCCGTCTATCGCGTGGGTCTGGGGCATCGTTGCGCGTTCCGCCTGTCCGTGCCGTAAGATTGACGGGTTCCGAGAATATACCCCCGAGGGGTATCGAGCGACAAGCGGGTGGGCATGGGCTATCGGAGAGACACGGCCGTCGACGGCGACCGTGCGGGCAAGGTGAAGGTCGTCCTGTGGGTGATCCTCTTCCTCAACACGGCGGTCGCCGTGGCCAAGGTGGTCTACGGCATGCTGAGCCACTCCGTCGCGATGCAGGCCGACGGCTTCCACTCGCTGTTCGACGGCGTGTCCAACGTGGTGGGGCTCGTCGGGATCTCGCTGGCGGCACGGCCCGCCGACCGGGAGCACCCGTACGGGCACGGGAAGTACGAGACCTATGCGTCCGCGGCCATCGGCGGGATGCTGGTGTTCGCGGCGGTGCGGGTCGGCACGGCCGCGTGGCAGAACCTGTTCGGCGGTGGCGCAGGCGCGAGGGTCGACGCGGGCTCGTTCGCGGTGATGCTCGGCACACTCGCGGTCAACGTCGGCGTGACGACCTGGGAGCGGCGTGTCGGCAAGAGGCTCGGCAGCAGCATCCTGATCGCTGACGCGAGCCACACCGGCAGCGATGTCATGGTCAGCCTCGGCGTGATCGCCGGGCTCGTCGCCGTGAAGCTCGGGTATCCGATCGCCGATCCGCTGATCGCACTGGCGGTCGCCGGCGCCATCGTCTGGACGGCGATCGGTGTCCTGCGCCAGGCCGAGGAGACGCTGTCCGACCGCGCACGCCTCCCCGTCGATGAGGTGGTCGCCGCCGCGATGACGGTGGCGGGCGTGCTCGGATGCCATTCGGTGCGGACGCGCGGGTCCGTCGCCGAGGTTCTCGTCGACCTGCATTGCCAGGTCGACCCCGCCCTGAGCGTCTCGGACGCGCACGCCATCGCCGAGGCGGTCGAGCGGGCCGTCGCCGAGGCGTTCCCGCAGGTGGTCGACGTCATCGTGCATCACGAGCCGATGGACGACTACCAGCGTGGCAAGACGCGGGACGAAGTGCGCGCCAGCGGTGCCTGACGGCTCGCACCGTGGCGGTGCGACAGGCTGGGCGCTCGCTGTGTTCGCCGCCGCGTGCTGGGCTGCCAGCGGGGTGACCGCCAGGTGGGTGTTCTCCTCCGGCGTGGATCCCGCCGCACTCGCGGGCGTCAGGTCGCTCATCGCGTTCGCTGTGCTGCTCGTGTACCTCGCAACCGCCCGACGCGACCTCCTGCGCGTGAGCGCGCGCGACCTGCTGCCTCTGGCGGCGTACGGCGTGCTCGGCTTGGCCGCCGTGCACTATGCCTACTACCGGACGATCTCGCTCGCCGGTGTGGCGACGGCGATCCTGCTCGAGTACCTGTCGCCGGTGCTCGTGCTGGCCTACTCGGTCGTCGTGCTGCGGCAGCGGCCGACGTGGGCGCTGCCGGCCGGCGTCGCGGCGTCCGTCGCGGGGTGCGCGCTCGTGGTCGGCGCCACGGGCGGGCCCCGCCTCTCCGGCGAGGCGCTCGCGTGGGGGCTCGCGTCGGCGGTGCTCTTCGCGGCGTACGCGGTGGTCGGCGGTCACGCGGGCGCGCGGTGGCACCCCCTCACGGCGCTGCTGTACGGCTTCGCCGCCGCCGCCGTGTTCTGGCTCGTCGCGATCGGCCCGCGCCGCGTGCTCGCCCCGCTCGTCGAGCCGCGCACCGCAGCCGCTGCGGTGTTCGTCGCGGTCTTCGGCGCCGTGCTCGCGTTCGGCGCGTTCCTCGGCGCGCTCCGGCGGCTGGACGCGACGCGCGTGATGGTCGCGTCCACCATCGAGCCGGTCTTGGCGGCCGGAGCAGCGTGGGCGCTGCTCGGCGAGGCGCTGACGATGCGGCAGGTGCTCGGCGGTGCGCTCGTGCTCGCGGCCGTGGTGGTCGTCGCGCGGGCGGGCGGGCCTGCGCCGCCGCCCGGCGCCTGACCGGCACGGACGGTCCACCCCCCGTCGGCGGGGGGTATAATCAGCCCCGTGGTACGGCGTTTGCTTCATCCCGCCCCCTCGTGCGCCGGAGGCGTGAGCCATGGAGCTCCGGCAGCGGCCGGAACTGAGGCACAAGGTCACGCTGTCGCCCCAGGTCTACCAGGGGCTGACGATGCTCGCCATGCCCGTGCTCGAGGTCCGGGAACTCGTCGAGAACGAGATCCTCGAGAACCCGGTCCTCGAGACCGAGGAGGACGCGGAGGACGCCGAGGAGTCCCTGGACGAGGCCGCCGAGCGTGAGGCCGCGGCCGAGGACGCCGAGGCGTGGGACGAGTGGCTCCAGATGTACGACGACCTCGACTCCGGCGAGCGCGACGGGCCGCGGGACCCGAACGCCGAGGAGCCGAACACCGAGGACTACATCGGGGGCGTGCAGACCTTCGACGACCACCTGCTCGACCAGATCTCGATGCTCGACCTGACCCCGGAGGTGGAGCGCGCGGCCAGGGCGATCGTCGGCACGCTCGACGACGACGGGTTCTTCGTCGGCGACTGCGGCGAGATCGCGGCGGTGGCGGGCGTGACACGGGGGCAGGCCGAGGCGGCGCTCGGCATCGTCCAGCAGCTCGACCCGCCCGGCGTCGGTGCGCGGTCGCTCGCCGAGGCGCTCAAGATCCAGCTCGACTACCTCGGCATCGACGAGCCCGTCCTCGTGCGCATCATCGACGCGCACATGCCCGACGTCGCCGCGTCGCGCGTCCGCAAGATCGCGCGTGCCCTGCGCGTGAGCGAGGACGAGATCTCGCGGCTGCTGGAGATCCTGCGCGGTCTGAACCCCCGGCCAGCCGGCGCGTTCTCGGGCGGCACGTCACCCGGCTACATCGTGCCCGACGTGACGCTGCGCCGTTTCGGCGACGAGTGGATGGTCATCCCGAACGGGGACGCGGTGCCGACGCTGCGGGTCTCTGCGCGCTACCGGGCGATGTCCAAGTCGGACTCGACCGTCGACGACGAGACCCGCAAGTACCTGCGCGAGCGGATCCGCTCGGCGCAGATGTTCATCCGCAACCTCGACCGCCGGAAGGACACCATCTCGCGCATCGCGGCGATCGTCCTGGAGGTGCAGTCGGACTTCTTCGAGGACGGGAAGGGCCCGCTGCGGCCGCTGCGGCTCGAGGACGTGGCGGTCGAGCTCGGCGTGCACCTGTCGACCGTGAGCCGCGGCGTGACGGGCAAGTACGTGGCGACGCCGTACGGCCTGTTCGAGCTGAAGCACTTCTTCTCGGGCGGCTACCGGACGTCGACCGGCATGGACGTGGCGGCGACCACGGTGAAGTCGCGCCTGAAGGAGCTCGTCCGCGACGAGGACGGACAGCGTCCGCTCTCGGACCAGGCCCTTGCCGAGCTGCTCAGCGAGGACGGTGTGACGGTCGCGCGGCGTACCGTGGCGAAGTACCGCGAGGAGCTCGGCATCGAGCCGTCGTGGTCGCGGAAGCGGCGGTGAGGCCGGATGCCCGCGCCTCTGAGCCGCACGCGGGGATTCGGCCGGACGCTGCCGGGCGAGGCCGCGCTCATCGCCGCGGGACTGGTGGCGGTGGCGGGGCTGCACCTCTGGGCGGCGCGTTACGGCGACCCGATCCAGCTGCACCTCGCGTTCACGCGCCTCTACTACGTACCGATCCTGTATGCCGCGTGGGTGTTCGGCGTTCGCGGAGGTGCGCTCGCGGCACTGGCCACGTCCGTGGTGTTCGCCCTCCAGGCGCACATGTTCCACGGCGGCCTGTTCGAGGCCTCGGGCAGCCACTTGATCGAGGTCGCATCCTTCTTCGTGGTGGGCGGGCTGTTCGGCTGGTTGCTCGACCTTCACGCCGCACGGCGTGCGGAGTCGCTCGAGGTCGAGGTGTCCGGGGGCTCCGCGTACCGCAAGCTCGAGGCGCGGGCGATGGAGATCATGATCGTGCGCAACTACATCGACACGGTCGTCCGCTCGCTGTCCAGCGGCGTGCTGACCGTCGGTCCCGACGGTTCCGTCACCACCGCGAACCCGGCCGCGGAGCGGATGCTCGGCGTGACGGAGGGCCAGATGGTGCCGAGGCCGATGGCGAGCCTGCTCTCCGACGACGCCGGGCTCGACAAGGACCTCGCGAAGGTGCTCGGCGGCCGGCTTCCACGGCTCGCCCGGGAGGCGGAGGTGCGCACCTTCGACGGCCGCGCGCTCCACGTCAGGACGTCCGTCTCGCGCATGGTCGACGGCAGCGGCCGCATCCTCGGTGCCGTGGTGACGATCAACGACATGACCGAGGTGCACGCCCTGACCGAGCGCCTCATCCGGGCGGACCGGCTCGCCGCGCTCGGCCAGCTCACGGCTGGTGTGGCGCACGAGATCCGCAACCCTCTCACGGCCGTGCGCACCTGGGCGCAGATCCTCGAGGAGGGCCGCTGCAATCCCGACACGATCGCGAAGGCGACCGCGGTCATCCGTGAGGAGACCGACCGGGTCGAGAGGGTCATCGACACGCTGCTGCGCTTCGGTCGTCCGCCCGAGCCCGTGGTGGGCCGCCTCGACGTGCGTGACGTGCTGCGCGACGTCGCGCTGTTCACGCGGCGCTTCGCCGACCGCGGCGGCGTGACGATCGTCGAGGAGTACCCCGGCGACCTGCCCGACGTGCTCGCGGACGCCGACCAGCTCAAGCAGGTGTTCGTGAACCTCGTCACCAACGCGGTGCAGGTCATGGACGACGGCGGCACGGTCCGGCTGACGGCCGCCGCCGCGGACGGGTTCGTGCGCGTGAGAGTGGCGGACGACGGCCCGGGCATCCCTTCGGAGGAACTCAGCCGCGTGTTCGACCCGTTCTTCACGCGGCGCGAGGACGGGACGGGCCTCGGCCTGTCGATCGTCCACCGCATCGTCGAGGAACACCGGGGGCACATCGAGGTCACGAGCCGCCCGGGAGAGGGTACGGTGTTCACAGTCGTTCTGCCCGTAGCGCCGCCTCAGGGCGCCGAGCGGACCGTGCCGGCCGGCGAGGATGCCGGCGAGGGGGAGGGGTCGTAGATGACGCGTCGCGTGCTCGTCGCCGATGACGAGAGGAACATCCGCTCGGGCCTGGTCGCAGGTCTGGCGGAGGACGGATACGAGGTGCTCGAGGCCGCGAGTGGCAAGGAGGCGCTCGCGGCGGTCGCCGAGCACCATCCGGACGTGATCATCCTCGACCAGAAGATGCCCGCCCCCAACGGACTCGAGGTGCTGCGCACCCTGCGCGCCGGCGGCGACGAGACGCCGGTCATCATGGTCACCGCGCACGGAGGGATCGAGCAGGCCGTCGAGGCCATGAAGCTCGGCGCCACGGAGTACCTCGCCAAGCCGTTCGACCTCGCGGAAGTGCGCCTCGCTCTCGAGAAGATCGCGCGCGTCGCCGACCTGTCCGCGGAGGTGGAGCGCCTGCGCACGGAACTCGACCGCGATTGGGACATCGACGGGATCGTGGCGGCCGACACGCGCATGCTCGACGTGCTCGACACGGTGGGCAAGGTCGCGCCCACGAACGCGACGGTCATGGTGTACGGCGAATCGGGAACCGGCAAGGAGCTCGTGGCGCGCGCCGTGCACAAGCTGTCGCCGCGCGCGTCGAAGCCGTTCGTGTCGATTCACGCCGGCGCGCTTCCGGAGACACTGCTCGAGAGCGAGCTGTTCGGCTATGAGAAGGGCGCCTTCACCGGCGCCACCATGGCCAAGCCGGGCCGATTCGAGATGGCCAACGGCGGGACGCTCTTCCTCGACGAGATCGGGGACATCACCGCGGGCGTGCAGGTGAAGCTGCTCCGGGTGCTGCAGGAGCGGCAGTTCGAACGGCTCGGCGGGACCCGTGCCATCGAGGTCGACGTGCGCATCGTCGCCGCGACCAACCAGGACCTCCAGCGGCTCATCGCCGACGGGACCTTCCGCGAGGACCTGTACTACCGCCTGAACGTGGTGCCCATAACCCTGCCGCCGCTGCGCAAGCGTCCGGATGACATCCCGCGGCTCGTGGCGCACTTCCTCGAGAAGTACGAGGCGGGATCGAAGCGCATCTCCCAGGACGCGATGGAGGCGCTCGCCACGTACTCATGGCCGGGCAACATCCGCGAGCTGGAGAACACGATCGAGCGGATCGTCATCCTCTCGCGCGACGACGAGATCGTGATCGGCGACCTTCCCGGTGAAGTGCGGGCGGGCGCCCCCGCCGTGCGGACCGGCGTGAAGGGCTTCGCGCTGCCGGACGAAGGCATCGACCTGGAGGAGGTCGAACTCGGTCTCGTCCGGCAGGCGCTGGAGAGGTCGGGCGGCAGCGTGGCCGCCGCCGCGAAGCTGCTCGGTCTCACGCCCGCGACGCTGCGGGTGCGCATGGACCGGTGGGGCATCGCCGCAGGCGGGGACTGACGGTGCGGCTGGCACGCCACTTGCATCGGTTGCGGTGCTCGCGACCGGGAGGATGCACGTGGCGGACAGGGATCTCGCGATACCGGTGATACTGACATCGCTCGGCATCGCCGGGATCGCCGGCATCTCCCTCCACGTGTTCCTGACACACGATCCGGCGTTCTCCGCGAGCGGCGTCCTGTTCGAGTACGCGCTACCCATCGCCGGAGGGCTCGCCGTCGGGGTTCTCGCGGGGATCGCGATGCACGCGTTCGGGCGTCCCCGCGCGGTCCCGGCCGCGACGCAGTGCGACGGATGTGGCGCGCGCGTGCTCCGGGACTGGCGCCTGTGCCCCGAGTGCGGGAGGATCCTCGAGGGGGCGCAGCGCTCGACCTGAGCGCGCGTTCGGCACGCAAGCCCGGGAGCGGCCCGTGGAGAGGACTTGGGGACGATGGCGCGCGTGACTCTGAACACCACCGGGATGCACTGCGGCTCCTGCGCGATGCTCATCCGGATGAACGTGGGCGACATCGAGGGCGTCGAGAGCGTCTCGGTCGACCTTGCGAGCGCCACGACGGAGGTCGAGTACGACCCGGCCGTCCTCGACGTGCAGCGCATCGTCGACGAGATCGTGGCGAGCGGCTACGGCGCCGAGCCCGTGGCCTGACGCGTGGGCGCGAACGTCGGTGCCGCCGCGGCCTTCGGAGCGGGCTTGGTCTCGTTCCTGTCGCCGTGTGTTCTGCCCCTGATCCCCGCGTACCTGAGCTTCATCACCGGGCTGTCGCTCGCTGAGCTCGGCTCCGGCGATCGCCGGGTCCTCGACGTGCTCGGGCCCGTGCTGCTGTTCGTGGCCGGCTTCACGCTCGTCTTCGTGGGCAGCGGTGCGAGCGCCTCGGTGCTCGGCCAGCTGCTCTCGCGCCATCAGGCGCTGCTGCAGCGCATCGCCGGGGCGGTGATCGTGCTGCTCGGCGTCTACCTGCTCGACGTGGTCCGCGTGCCGTGGCTCACAGGGCTTCACGTGGACCCTGCGCGTGCCCGGTCGTTCGGGCGGGGCGCGTCCTTCGTGCTCGGGCTGCTGTTCCCGTTCGCGCTCGGCACGTGCGCGGGGCCGGTGTACGGCGCCATCCTCATGCTCGCCGCCGATGCCGGCACGGTGTCGACGGGCGTGCTCCTCCTGGGCGCATACGCGGCGGGGCTGGCGGTGCCCTTCGTCGCCGTCGGCCTGCTGTTCGGACGCCTGTCCGGCGCCCTGAGGGCGCTGCAGCGCCACGCCAAGGCGATCAACCGGGGCGCCGGGGTCGTGCTCATCGTCACGGGGGCGCTCATGCTCCTGGGGCGCTTCGAGCAGCTCGGGCTGTGGCTCGGGTCGGTGCTGCCTTCGGTGGGCGGCTGACCTCAGGCCCTGGAAGCTGCTGGAGCGTCCGGTGCGCGTGGCGTACCATCGGCTCGAAGCGCAACAGCACTCGTCTGCGGGGGGAAGATGGCTCGCAACGCCCAGGTCTCCTCGGGCCTCGCCGCGAATCTCACGATGCTGACGCTCGCCGTCGTGACGGGCACGCTCGTGCTCGTGGGCGGCGCCGCGCTGTCGGGGGTCTACGGGTACACGAGGCGGCTGGCCGACGACAGGCTCAAGGAGAGCAGCGCATTGGTCGCGGCCCAGCTCGATGCGCTGGCCCAGGCGGCGTGCCAGTCCGTCGAGCGCACGTCGCGGAGCCGGACCGGCTCGGTCGACCCGGCGGCGCTGGTCGTCGACTACACCTCCGGCACAGACAGCATCGATCGGCTGGTGATGCTGGAGCGCGCGGGACGCGTCGTCGTGTCGTTCCCTGCCGACGAGACCACGCCGGTGCCGCCGGAGGTGGCCGAGGCGGCGGCGCGGGTGACGACGTCCACCGTGTTCGCCTCTGTCGGCGAGCCCTACCGCCAGGTGTGGGTG
>VAUM01000009.1 GCA_005774595.1 Actinomycetota bacterium | reverse complement strand
CGCCCCCGAGCTCGGGTGCGCCCCGCGAAGGCGGGGAGGGCGGCGAGCGCCGCGGCGGCTTCGGCGGCGGCGGCCGCGAGGGCGGCGGCGGAGACCGCAGGCCGCGCAGGCGCCACTAGCACGACGACGCACGCGAGAGCTACCGAGGGGCCTCGTACCGGCACAGGTGCGGGGCCCCTTCTTCGCGTCCGCGCGTGCGGCAAGCCCCCGCTGAGCGCCGGATACGACCGGACGGCTACGATCTCCTCTCCGTCGCACCCGGCGTGGAGGAGGGCCATGCAGCGTCCGCGCCTCGACCCTTTCCGGCGCCAACGCGAACGTTCTGGGTGCACGCGAGTTGACGATCCGCCTCGCCAACCAAGGCGACATCGCGCCGCGAGTCGCTCGGCTGACCAAGCGGGGGCACCCCGCCTGCAGCGTGGTGCTCGGCGCCAGTATCGCGGCGCTCCTGGTCGTGCTGTCGAATGGCGGCTCACTCATTGTTTCGATCAGCAACGTGACCGCGATCGTTGCGATGGTCGTGGTCGACGTCGCGGCCGCGAGCGACGCACGCGAGCATTCCGATCTGGTGCGTGGGCGGTGCGGTCGATACGCCGGCGTTCGCTCCTGACGCTTCGTCGGTGCCAGAATCCGCATCATCGCTACGTTTCACCGGCACGATCCGCAGACCCTCTGTCCGGCCGTGGCTCCAGCCGCAGGCGCAAGCGCTTGGAGATGGGTAGAGGTAAGTGCGGAGTGAGTCCTGAAGGAGCGGGCATGGAGCAGGAGATCACCATCTCTGCGGGGGGCGCCGACCTGCTCGGCGACTTGGTCGTGCCCGAGACCGCGCGTGCGTTCGTGGTGTTCGCGCACGGGTCTGGCTCGAGTCGCCTGAGCGCGCGCAATCGAATGGTCGCGGAGACCCTGCGCGAGACGGGCCGCTACGGCACGCTGCTCTTCGACCTCCTCATGCCCGAAGAGGACGCGAACTACCTGAACCGCTTTGACATCCGCCTCCTGGCGGACCGTCTTGCGGGCGCTACCCGCAGCGCGCTGGAGATCCCTTCGGTGGCGGGCATGCCGGTCGGATACTTCGGCGCGAGCACCGGCGCCGCGGCTGCGATCGTGGCCGCGGCAAGGCTGCCCGACACCGTGCGTGCGGTGGTATCGCGCGGCGGTCGGCCGGACTTGGCCGGCGTGGAGCTGTCGACGATCGCGGTCCCCGTGCTGCTGATCGTGGGCAGCCTCGACACCGAGGTCCTGCAGCTCAACTGGCACGCGTTCGATCTCATGACCACCACCGAGAAGAAGGTCGAGGTGGTACCCGGCGCGACGCACCTGTTCGGAGAGCCGGGGACCCTCGAGCAGGCAGCCGCGCACGCGCTGCACTGGTTCGACCGTTTCCTCGCCGAGTGACGGGGGCGAGCGGCATGCAGACCATCACCGCCGAACGGGTCCCGATCCTCGTCTGGGGCGAGTCCGCCGACGAGCAGACCCTCGAGCAGGCACGGCACCTCGCGAACCTCCCCTTCGCGGTCGGCCACGTCGCGCTCATGCCCGACGCGCACGTCGGCTTCGGTATGCCGATCGGAGGCGTGATGGCGGCGCAGGGGCAGGTCATCCCCCACGCGGTCGGCCTGGACATCGGCTGCGGCGTGCGCGCGTGGTGCACCAACATCCCGGTCTCAGAACTGGGCGAGTCGATCGACGAGGTCCTCCTGCAGATCCAGAGGGCCGTCCCGCAAGGGTTCCACTGGTTCGATACCAGCCAGGCCGACCGCACCGGTCTGTTCGACGACGTGCCCGACATCCCGGTGCTGCGCCAGCAGATGGACCGGGCGCAGAAGCAGATAGGGACGCTCGGCGGCGGCAACCACTTCATCGAGCTGCAGGCGGACCCCGACGGTCTCGTCTGGGTGATGATCCACTCCGGGTCTCGCAATCTGGGCAAGCAGATGGCCGAGCACTACGATCAGGTCGCGCGCTCTGAGAACCGCCTCGCTCGCTCGCCCGTGCCTTCCGAGTGGGGGCTGGCGCACCTCGATGTCGACAGCGGGGCGGGCGCCGAGTACCTCGAGGTGATGGACTGGTGCCTCGCGTTCGCTGCCGAGAACCGGCGTCTCATGGGGGAGTCCGTGCAACAGGTGCTCGACCGCCGGTTCCCATCGGTGACGCCGGAACCGGCCATCGACGTGCACCACAACTACGCCGCGGTCGAGGAACACGGCGGGGAACCGGTCGTGGTGCACCGCAAGGGCGCCGTGCGGGCGCGCGGGACCGTCGCGATCCCCGGCTCGATGGGGACCTCGTCCTACATCGCTGAAGGGTTGGGCAAGCCCGAAGCGTTCGAGTCGTGCAGCCACGGCGCCGGCCGCGCGATGGGCCGCAAGGCAGCGATGCGGGCGATCACCCGAGAGCAGGTGTACGCGGAGCTCGAGGCCAGCGGGGTGCGGCTTGTCACGGCGAGCAAGCGGGACATCGCGCAGGAAGCGCCCGAGGCCTACAAGGACATCGACGACGTCATGCGCTGGCAGCGCGATCTCGTCGAGCCGCGGATCCGGCTGGTGCCGCTCGGCGTCGTCAAGGGCTGAGCGGCGTGCACGCGGTCCGGGAGGACCTGGCGCACCCGTGGAGAGTGCCGCTGCCGGAAGCGGCCGCGATCCAGACCCGGCTTGCGCGCGAGGTCGTGCTCACTCCACTGGCCAGCTCGGGCGCGGGAGCACCCGCTCTCGCCGCAGGTGTCGACGTCGGCT
Source organism: Actinomycetota bacterium (assembly GCA_005774595.1). Classification (NCBI taxonomy): domain Bacteria; kingdom Bacillati; phylum Actinomycetota; species Actinomycetota bacterium. The sequence goes on along the minus strand of VAUM01000009.1, from coordinate 12,565 downwards.
ACACCAAGGACGGCCGGCGCGCGTGGGCGGCGGCGGTCGTGATGGACCGCTCGCTCGCGGTCGTCGACTCGGCGGTGGTTGCGGGTGAGCCGGATGCGCCCTACGTGCGCGGCTACCTCGCCTTCCGGGAAGGGCGGCTGACGCTCGACGCGCTCCAGGCGCTCGCGGTCGAGCCCGGGCTCATCTTCCTCGACGGTCACGGAACCGTGCACGAGCGGGGACTCGGGTTGGCCTCGCACGTGGGCGTTCTTCTCCGCCTGCCGACCATCGGAGTTCCCAAGACGCCGTTTCACTCGATCGACCACGAGCCGGGACCGGAGCGCGGCGACTACTACGTGCTCACCAAGGAGTGGGGCGCACAGGGTGCATCGATCCGGCTGAAGTCCCGCGTGAAGCCCGTGTACCTCTCGCCGGGCAACCTCGTCGACCTCGAGAGCTCCGTCGCGCTCGCACTGGCTTGGTCGAGCGGTCGCAGGCGGGTGCCCGAGCCGCTTGCGGCAGCACACACGAGCGCGGCGCACGCGCGCAACGCGGCGCTCGCGTGAGGGGCTGGGGCCGATGGGCGCGGGGCGCATCAGGATCGGGACATGCGGATGGTCCTACGACCACTGGGACGAGATCTTCTACCCCGTTCACCTGCCGCACGCCGAGCGGCTGACCTTCTACGCGCAGCGGTTCGACACGGTCGAGATCGATGCGACGTTCTACCGCCTGCCCTCGGAGCAGGCCGTGGCCACGTGGGGGGACGCGGTGCCCGAGGACTTCACGTTCGCCGCGAAGGGCAGCCGGCTGATCACCCACTACCGCCGCCTGGCCGGCGTCGACGAGGCGTTTGCGGCCTACCTCGAGCGGCTCTCGGTCCTCGGACCGAAGCTGGCGGTAGTGCTCTGGCAGCTGCCGCCATCGCTTCCGAAGGACATCGCCCTGCTCGAGCGCTTCCTGACGCGCTTGCCGAGCGGCCCCATCCGTCACGCGGTGGAGTTCCGGCACGAGTCATGGCTCGACTCCGAGACCTTCGCCCTGCTCAGACGCTCTGGCGTGGCGCAGGTCAGCGTCAGCAGCGACGTGATGCCGGCCGACCTGACTCCGACCGCCGACTTCGTCTACGTGCGGCTCCACGGGCTGGCGGATCTCGGTGGTGCGTACGGCGAGTCCTCGCTCGAGCCGTGGGCGCGTTTCCTGCGCTACCAAGCCGAGAGAGGGACCGACTGCTACGTGTACTTCAACAACGACTTCGAGGGGCATGCCGTCGCCGACGCGGCGCGGCTCGCTGGGATGCTCGGCACGTGAGTGCGGGCGGGGCGCACAGCCGCACGTGGTCGACCCCTGCCGCGGGAGCGCGCGGCGGCAGCGCTACATCGACTCGCGGCTCGTTTCGGCGATCGCCTCGTCGATCCGCTTGCGCAGAGCGGGTGGCAGCCCCGGGATCTCGAGGTCGAGGAACCCGCGCGTGATCATCGAGATGGCTTCGGCTTCGGGGACTCCCCGGCTCATGAGGTAGTAGACCTCCTCGGCGGCGATGGGGGAGATCGCAGCCTCATGTGAAAGCTCCGCGCCCGGCGCCCCTTCGCTTTGCAGGTCTGGGATCGCCCACTGGGTCGAGCGCTCGGACTGCACGATGCCGCGGCAGTCGAGATGCGCGCGGCACTCGCTCGTGCGGGCCACGAGGCGCCCTCTCGAGTAGACCTTCGAGCTGTCACGCGAGACCACGCGAGCCACCGCCTCCGAACTCGAGCCCGCGCCCAGCAGCTGCGTCTCTGTGCCGAGGTCGATGACGGAGTCCTCGAGGCCGCAGACGATGGTCGTGAGCAGCGCGCGCGAGCGCTCACCGATCAGCTGCGCGACCGGGAAGGCCTGCAGGGAGCTCACGGGCCTGAGGAGGACGTAGTTGCTGGCGAACACCCCGTCGTCATCGACGACGGCGGTGGTGCGAGGGCGCACGCTGAACTGCTTGTCCCAGCTGTGGACCATCGTGAAGGTGAGTCTGGCGCCCTTGCCGATGTAGAACTCGCTGATTCCTGCGTGCAGCCCCTCGCGCACGCCCGGCTGGATGTTGCACCCGGTGATGACGTTGGCCTCGGCCCCGTCCTCGAGCACGATGATGTTGTGGAGGTTCTGGCTGACGTCGCTCTCGCTCACGAACAGGCACGCCTGGATCGGCTTCTCCACGCTCTGCCCGGCTCCGACGCGGATGAAGTACCCCTCGGTCTGGTGTAGCGCGACGAGCGCTGTGTACTTGTCCTTGTCTGGGGCGACCGCGCGCCACCAGTACCGTTCGACCATCTCGTTCGGCTCGCGCATGAGCGCCTCGTCGGTGCCCATGATCTCCACGGCGTCTCCAAAGGCGGTGGACACGCGCGCGTAGATGGCGCTGCGGTCCATCTGGAAGTACGACCCGGACCGCTCTGCCTCGTCGGTCACGAAGCCGCTCATGAGCGCAGTCTCGCGCACCTGTCTTTCGAGCGAGGTGAGCTTCTCGACCTGCTGCCGCTCCGAGACCGTGCGGAAACGCGCGATATCGACGTCGGGGCCGAGCGCAGCGGGCTTGTCGATCGCGGCCTCGGCGAGCGCGCGCACCTCAGCGAGTCGCGCGAGGGTGGCCTGCGACGCTCCGCTGATCCGGATCGGTGTCTCTACCGTCTGCATGCCGCACACTCCACGCATCGCTCGTAGCCCTCACGCGTGATGTCGCCGATAAGGTCGAGCGGGTTGCCGCTGCACGCGATCCGGCCCTCGTACAGCACGTGACCGACGTCGGCGTTGACGTAGCGCAGGATGTTGCCGGTGTGCGTGATGATCAGCCCCGCGCGTTTGCGGTCGCGGGCGGCCGAACCTCGGAGCAGCCGCTGAATGGCGCCGCCGACCACGGCGATGTTGTCGAGGTCGACGCCGGATTCCGGCTCGTCGAAGAGCGCGAGCTCGGGCTCTTGGGCGAGCAGCTGCCCCATCTCCGAACGCTTCGCCTCTCCCCCCGAGAATCCCAGGTTGACGTCGCGCTCAAGCATCTCGCCAAGCTCAAGCTGGTCAGCGATCTCGGCCAAGCGCCCGGCGTCGAGCTCGCCGCCCGAGGCGACCTCCATGACCTGGCGCAGCCGTACGCCGCGAACGGCGGGCGAACGCTGGAACGCGATGCCGACACCCAGTCGCGCCCGCTCGTCGATCGTGAGCGGGAGGAGGTCGACGCCGCGAAGCGCGATGCTGCCACCCACGACCTCGTAGCCGGGTATCCCGACGATCGCGTTGAGCAGCGTGGTCTTGCCGCTTCCGTTGGGGCCCAGGAGCACGTGCGTCTCGCCCTCGGCGATGGTGAGATCGATGTCTTCGAGTACCGTGCGTTCGCCGATGCGGACGCGCAGTCCCTCGATGCGCAGCGTCGGTGTCGCGGCGATAGCCATCTCGCCCGCCAATCTCGGCTTCGCAGCCGTTCGAGCCGCCATCCAGAATGTACCCGCGCGACATCTCGTCGGGGTTGGGGGCGGGTACCTACGGGGCCGCGCCTGACTGGTGGCACTACCGGTTCGGCACGCGGGCGGAGATCGACGAGATCCGCCTGGAACCCGCGCCGTAGACTGCGCACCTGCTGCCGCATCCCCGCCAGCCCAACAACGGCTTCCAGGCGGACGGCGCCCCGCTGACGTAGCACGGAAGGAAGCGACGGCAGAGGGCGCCGCCGCTGAACCCGAAGAACTGGCGGAGGACCCGGCCAACTAGGGCTTCAGCTAGCGGGCCTCCAAGGAGAATGCCCTCCTAGCCTCCTAGGAGTCCCGGACATTCGGTGACCCACGTGGCCCCGCTTGACTCATAACTTGACAGATGCTTGACTTACGGCATGACGTACGAGCCGCGATTCACCGTCACGCCGGATCTCCTCGCGGCGATCGAGCAGATTGCCGCACTGCGTCAGCGCATCCGTGATGCCTCCGTCGAACTGGCTTGGATCCCGGCTCTCCAGAAGGATGCCCGCACGCGCAACGCTCACGCCTCGACCGCGATCGAGGGCAACCCGCTCACGCTGCCCGAGGTCCGCGCGCTGGCCGACGGGATCGAGCCGACCTCGCAGGCCCCCCGCTCCTCGCGCGAGATCGTCAACTGCTTCGCGGGCCTCGTCTTCGTCATCGAGCACGCCGCCGATCGGCTCGTCACCCACGAGACGGTCCTCGGCCTCCACCGCGTCCTCGCGCATCGGGTCATGGAGCAGGGGGCGGAAGGCGAGTACCGCGTCATCCGCATCAGCGTCGGCAGGCACCAGCCTCCCGCGCCCGAGGATGTCCGCGCCCTCATGACAGGCCTGCTCGACTGGTGGAACGGCCCCGCAGCGGCGCTGTCGCCGGTCATCACCTCGGCGATCGTCCATCACCGGTTCGAGTCCATCCACCCGTTCGGTGACGGGAACGGCCGTACCGGCCGCGCACTCGCCCTGCTCGAACTCTACCGCCGAGGATTCGACACGGACCACATCTTCGCCGTCGACGAGTGGTACTGGGAGGACCGGCCCGCCTACTACGCCGCACTCGACGAGCCCCGCGACAACGGCGACGACCTCACGCGCTGGCTCGAGTACTCGGCACGCGGACTGCTCGTGACACTCGAACGAGCGTGGGCGCGCATCCTCGCGCTGCCGCTCGAGAGCACCGAGCACCTCGCGCTCCGCCCGAGGCAGGAACGGCTCCTCGCCATGCTCTCCGAGCGGGGCAGCCTGTCGCCGGCGGAGGTGTGGGAGGCGCTCGGGGTCTCGCGACAGGGAGCGATGGACCTCATCAACCCGCTGCTGCACGCCGGGCTCATTGAGAAGGTCGGCACGCGCAAGACCGGCCGCTACCGACTGAGGGGGCTGTGATGACACGCTTCCTGTCCGCCGACGACCTGCTCTCGCTCGGCGGCTTCGCGCTGCTCGTGGTGGTGAGCCGCGTCGCCGGGCCGCGCGTGGAGATGCTCGCCTCGGTGGCGCTCGCGTCCGGGATGCTCGCGCTCATGTGGCTGCTCGCGCGCGGGATCCGCGAGCGCAACGCGGACCGCAACCCGAACGCGCGCGTCGTGTTCTGGGGCGCGATCGCCGTGCTCGCGGCCACGTGGATGGCGCTGCGGTAGGACGCGCCCCCCGCCGCCCGTGTCCGCCCCTCGGCTACAATGGGCGCCTGCACGCACGCACCCTCAGCTGACAGGCGGCTCCCGCATGTTCTACGACCGCACCACGACCTCCGACGGCGTCACCGTGCTCACCGAGACGATGTCCGGCGTGCGCTCGGTGGCCATCGGCATCTGGTTCTCGGTGGGCAGCCGCGACGAGGACGCCGCCGACGCGGGCATGTCGCACTTCCTCGAGCACATGATGTTCAAGGGCACGCCCACGCGCACGGCACAGGACATCTCTGAGACCTTCGACCGCCTCGGCGCGGAGCTCAACGCCTTCACCTCCAAGGAGTACACCTGCTACTACGCGCGCGTGCTCGACGAGCACGTCGACGTCGCGATCGAGGTCCTCGCCGAGATGGTCGCCGCGGCGCTGCTCGCGCAGGACGCGTGCGAGTCCGAGCGCGAGGTCGTGCTCGAGGAGATCGCACGCGCCGAGGACCAGCCCGACGACCGCGTGCACGAGCTGTTCGCGGGCGCGCTGTGGCCGGGCCACCCGATCGGCCTGCCCGTACTCGGCGACGCCGATGCCGTCGGCGGCTTCGGGCACGACGCGTCTGCCGCGTACCGCGATCGCCACTACGTCACCGGCAACACCGTCGTGGCGGCGGCCGGCAGCGTGGCACACGCGAAGGTCGTCGGCCTGGTCGAGCGCTTCCTCAAGCTGCCCGCGGGCCCGCGTTCCTCGCGTCCGTCGGCCGCACGCGTGGAGCCGGAGCGCCTCGCGCTCATCACCAAGGAGACCGAGCAGACGCACATCTGCTACGGCGTCCATGGCCTCTATGCCGACCACGAGGACCGCTTCGTCCTCGCCGTGCTCGACACCGTGCTCGGTGGCGGCATGTCCTCGCGCTTGTTCCAGGAGATCCGCGAGAAGCGCGGCCTGGCGTACGCGGTCTTCTCGTACCACTCACTGTACGAGGACACCGGCCAGTTCGCCGTGTACGCCGGCACGCGGCCGAGCAACGCCGCCGAGGTCGCGGGGCTCATCCGCGCCGAGTTCGCGAACGTCATCGCCGACGGTGTCACCGCCGAGGAGCTGTCCCGCGCGCAGGAGTCGATCAAGGGCCACCTCGTGCTCGGGCTCGAGAGCACGCGCAACAGGATGTCGCGTTTGGGGAAGACGGAAGTCACGAGAGGCGAGATGCTGACCATCGACGAGCTGGTGGCGCGCATCGACGCGATCACGCTCGAGGACGTGGCGCGCGTGACGGCCGCGGTGCTCGACTCGCCGCGAACGCTCGCCGTCATCGGCCCGGTCAGCCAGACCGAGGCCGAGGCTCTGGCAGGGTAGGGAGGGGACCGCGAGATGATCCGAGTCCTGGTCACGGGAGCCGGCGGCCGCATGGGCCGCGAGGTCGTCCGCGCGGTGACCGAAGCGCCCGGCATGGAGGTCGTCGGCTGCGTGGACACCGCCGCGGCGGGCGTGAGAGTCGACGACGGCAGCGGGACGCCGCTCGTCTGCGCGATGAACGTCGCCGAGACGCTGCTCGCGACCGGCCCCGACGTCATGGTCGACTTCACGCAGCCCGACGCCGTCGAGTCCAACCTGCGAGCGGCGCTGTCGGCCGGCGTGCACTGCGTCGTCGGCACGACCGGGGTCTCCGAGGACCGCCTCGCGCAGATCTGGTTCGAGGCGAAGACCGACGCATGCCTGTTCTACGCCCCGAACTTCTCGATCGGCGGCGTGCTCATGATGCAGTTCGCGAAGCAGGCAGCGCGGCACTTCCCGCACGTCGAGATCGTCGAGTTGCACCACGACCGCAAGGCCGACGCCCCGTCCGGCACCGCCGTGCGCACCGCCAGACTCGTGGCGGAGGCGCGCGGCACCGTCCCGGACATCCAAGGCAAGGACACGGAGCACGTCGACGGCGCGCGCGGCGCGCTCGTCGAGGGCATCCCTGTCCACTCGGTCCGGCTGCCCGGGTTCACCGCGCACCAGGAGGTCGTCTTCGGCGGCCCCGGTGAGGTACTCACCATCCGCCACGATTCGATGGACCGCTCGTCGTTCATGCCCGGCGTCGTGCTCGCCATCCGCAAGGTGGGCTCGATGACCGGGCTCGTCGTCGGCCTCGAGAAGCTGCTCGAGGGCTGCGAGTGAGCGAGCGTCCCGTCGTCGTCATGAAGTTCGGCGGGACCTCGGTCGCCACGCCCGAGGGCCGCGCCGCCGTGGCCGCGCGCGTGACCGAGGCGCTCGAGCTCGACCGGGCGCCCGTGGTCGTCGTGAGCGCGATGGGCCGCGCCGGCGCGCCGTACGCCACCGATACGCTGCTCGGCCTGGTCGCGGGCCTGCCCGCCGAACCCGCCGAGACCGACCTGCTCGCCAGCACCGGCGAGGTCGTGGCCGCTGTGGTGGTCGCGCACGAACTGCGCGCCGCGGGCGTCGACGCGCTCGCATTCACCGGCGGCGCGGCAGGGATCGTCACGGACGGCGTGTTCGGCGCCGCACAGGTCACCGAGGTCCACACCGGCCCGCTGCTCGCCGCCATCGCGGCGGGTCGCGTGCCGGTCGTCTGCGGCTTCCAGGGGGTCGCGCCGGGCGGTGAGGTCACCACGCTCGGTCGCGGCGGCTCCGACACGACCGCGTGCGCGCTCGGTGTGGCGCTGTCGGCCGCCGAGGTCGAGATCTACACGGATGTCGACGGTGTGATGACCGCCGACCCGCGCACGTGCTCTGGCGTCGAGGTCCTCGAGACGATCTCCGCCGAAGAGCTGTTCCAGATGGCGGCGGCCGGCTCCAAGGTCGTCCACACGCCCGCGGCCGAGCTCGCGCTGGGCAGCGGCATGCCCGTGCGCGTGCGCAACACCTACACCGACCATCCCGGCACCCAGGTGGCCGACATCGCCGGCTACCGGCCCTCGCAGGTCGCCACGGCCGTCTCGCATGCGAGCGGCGTCGCGCGCGTCCGCATAGCGCTCGACGCGCCCGAGGGCTCGGACGGGCACATGGCCGCGCAGACGCGCGTCTACCGCGCGATGGCCGACGCGGGCGTGTCCCTCGACATGTTCACCCCGGCGGGGGAGACGCTGCTGTTCACGGTGCCCGAGGCTGCCGTCACACAGGTAGGCGATGTCGTGGCCGCGCTCGGCCTGACCTGCGAGGTCACGGACGCGCTCGCCAAGGTCACGCTCGTGGGCGCCGGGATGCACGGCGTCCCGGGCGTCATGGCGCGGGTCGCCGAGCACCTGTCCGCCGCCGGCGTCGACGTGCTGCAGGCCGCCGACTCGCACACGACCATCGCGGTGCTCGTGCGCGGCGACGACTGCGCCGCCGCCGTGCGCGCGCTCCACGACGGCTTCGAGCTGGCCGGGTAGGCGAGGGGTCAACGTCCCGGCAACGCCGCGCGACTTCCCCACAGCCGCGCGCTAGCCTCGGCTCATGACGATCCGACTCCCGCACCCGGTCCTGCGCCGCCCGTCGGCCGCCGAGTTCGCGCTCGGCGCTCTGGCTGTCGCGGTCGCTTTCGTCATCTTCCCGGTCGCCGGCACGGCCTCGCGTCTCGCGATCGTCGTCGGCGTCGCGGTCTCGTGGGCGCTCGCGGTCTTCGCGGCCCGCCGCAGGCCTGCGCTCGTGGCGGCCCTCGTGGTGCCTGTGCTCGCCGGTGCTGTCTTCCTCTGCCTTCCGGGCCGTTCCCTCGCACGCGCACCGTTGCGCGACGCGTACGTGCGCGCGCTCGCCCGCTACGGGCGTGCGCCCTACGTCTGGGGCGGGGAGCGCCTGTGGGGCATCGACTGCTCCGGGCTCGCGCGCATGGCACTCGTCGACGCGCTGGTCGAGCGCGGCCTCGCCGAAGCGGACCCGGGCGCCCTGCGTACCGCGGCCGACCTGTGGTGGCACGACGCCTCCGCGGCCGAGCTCGGCCAAGGCTATGGTGGCCGCACGCTGCTGCTCTCGATCCCGTCGTCGGTCAACGCCGCGGACGCGCGGCCCGGCGACCTCGCCGTCTCGGGCAACGGGATGCACGTCGTCATCTGTACCGCGAAGGGCGCTTGGATCGAGGCCGATCCCCGTTTCCGAGGCGTCCGGACCGTGGCGACCCCCTCGGCGGACGGCTACTACCCGTATCCTGCGCGCATCGTGCGATGGAAGGCGCTGACCGACCCCGCTGTCAGCCCGATGCGGTAGACTGTCCGCCAAGCGAACCAAGGGGTGAACCACCATGTCCGCCACGCCGCGCTTCGGGCGCCTTCTCACAGCCATGGTCACGCCGTTCACGGCCGACGGCCACCTCGACCTGCCGCGCGCGGGCGAGCTCGCCGACCGCCTGATCGCGACCGGGACCCAGGGCCTCATCGTCTGCGGGACCACCGGTGAGTCGCCGACTGTCTTCTACGACCAGAAGCTCGAGCTGTTCCGCACCGTCATCGACGCGGTCGGCGGCCGCGTCCCCATCGTCGCCAACGTCGGCGACAACTGCACCGACGACTCGGTCGAGTTCGCGCGCAAGGTCACGGCGCTCGGAGGCGTGGACGCGATCATGGCCGTCGTGCCGTACTACAACAAGCCGCCGCAGGAGGGCATGTACCGGCACTTCTGCTCGATCGCCTCGGCGGTCGATGTCCCGGTCATCATGTACAACATCCCGGCGCGCTGCGTCGTGAACATGGAGCCCGAGACGATCCTGCGCGTCGCACGCGACTGCGGCAACGTCGTCGCGGTCAAGCAGTCCAACCCCGACCTCGCGCAGGTCGCGCGCATCGTCGGCGACGCGCCCGACGGCTTCGAGGTCCTCTCGGGCGACGACGAGATGACCCTGCCGATCATGGCCATGGGCGGCACCGGCATCATCTCGGTGGCGAGCCATGTCGTCGGCCCGCAGATGGCCGAGATGATCGCCGCGCAGGTCGCCGGCGAGCACACCCGCGCGCTCAAACTCCACCTGAGCCTGTTGCCGCTGTTCAAGGCGCTCTTCATGACGGCGAACCCGATCATGGTCAAGGACGCGCTGCGCCTGGCCGGCTTCCCGGTCGGCACGGTGCGCCTGCCGCTCGTGCCGCCCACTCCCGAGCAGTCCGCCGAGCTCGCGCGCGTCATGCGCGGCGTCGGCCTGCTCGCGTGACGCACAGGCACTGACCGAACGTAACGCCGCCGTCCGTCCGCGGGTGCCGGCGCGCACGACCCGAGCGAGCCTGCGCACCCACGCGGGCCGTACCACGACAAGGAGAGTCGAGAAGACACCGCCATGACCAAGAAGGAGCGCCTGCGCGTCCTGCCCCTCGGGGGCCTGGACGAAGTGGGCAAGAACATGACCGTCCTCGAGTACGGGGACGACATGGTCGTCATCGACGCGGGGCTCATGTTCCCCGACGACGACCACCCGGGCGTGGACCTCATCCTGCCCGACTACAGCTACATACTGAAGCGCGCGGACAAGCTGCGCGGCATCGTCATCACGCACGGCCATGAGGACCATACCGGGGCGCTGCCGTACCTGCTCAAGGACCTCGGCAAGCCTGTCCCGGTCCTCGGCACGGCGCTCACCCTCGGCCTCATCGCGTCCAAGCTGACCGAGCACGGCATCAAGAAGCCGAAGCTCCGCGAGGTCAACGGCGGCAGCCACGTGAACCTGGGGTGCTTCGGGCTCGACTTCATCCCGGTCAACCACTCCATCCCCGACGGCGTCGCGCTGCTCGTGCGCACGCCCGTCGGCAACGTGCTGCACACCGGTGACTTCAAGTTCGACCAGACGCCCATCGACGGCCGCTTCACCGACTTCGGCGCGCTGACCAAAGCGGGCAAGCAGGGTGTCCTGCTGCTGATGAGCGACTCCACCAACGCCGAGAACCCGGGCTACTCGCCGCCGGAGGCGTCGGTCGGCGCCTCGCTGCGCGACATCTTCCTCCGCGCGACCGGGCGCATCATCGTCGCGTCGTTCGCGAGCCACATCCACCGCATCCAGCAGGTCTGCGACGCCGCGGTCGAGAGCGGCCGCGTGGTCGTCGTCACCGGCCGCTCGATGATCCAGAACACGGCGATCGCCCGGGAACTCGGCTACCTCGAGATCGACCCCGAGGACATCGTCGACGCCTACGAAGCCACGAGCCTCGCACCGCACGAGACAGTCATCCTGTGCACCGGGAGCCAGGGCGAACCGCTCTCGGCGCTCGCGCGCATCGCGAACCGCGACCACAAGACCGTCACGGTCGACGAGGACGACACCGTCGTCATCTCCGCCTCGCCGGTCCCCGGCAACGAGATGGCCGTCAACCGCGTGATCAACCGCCTCTCGAAGGCCGGCGTCGAGGTGCTGCACCGCGGCAACGCGCACATCCACGTCTCGGGCCACGCCGGCTCCGAGGAGCTCAAGCTCATGCTCAACATGGTCAAGCCGCGCTACTTCATGCCGATCCACGGCGAATCGAGGCACCTGCGCGCGCACGCGCGCCTCGCCGAGCAGGTCGGCATGGACCGGAGAGACATCTTCATCATGGACAACGGCCAGTGCCTCGAACTGACCGCCGGTTCGGCCAAGCCGGGCTGCGGCGTTGAGCACGGCGTCATCTACGTCGACGGGCTGTCGGCCGACGTCGGCCAGGTCGTGCTGCGCGACAGGCAGCACCTCGCGCGCGACGGCATCATCGCGGTCGTCATCACCATCGACGCGCAGGACGGCAAGGTCGTCGGGGACCCCGAGCTGGTGGCGCGCGGCGTCGTGCTCGGCGGCGACGACCAGCAGCTCATCGACGGCGCGATGCAGCGCGTGAAGAGCGTGCTCGCGCGCACGTCCTCGGAAGGTGCCACCGACTCCGCCGTGATCGAACGCGCGGTGCGCGACGCGCTCTCGCGCTACCTGTGGGAGAGCGTGCGCACCCGCCCGATGGTCATCCCCGTCGTGATGGAGGTCTAGAGCACGTGACGGTCCTGCAAGCCATGGTCGTCGGCATCGTCCAAGGCGTGACCGAGTTCCTGCCGGTCTCGTCCGACGGGCACCTCGCGCTGACCTACCGGGCATTCGGCATGGACGCCGCCGACCCGATGCTGTTCACCTACACCGTCTTCCTCCACGGCGCCACGCTCGTCGCGATGCTCGTCTACTTCCGATCCGACCTGCTCGCGCTCGCGAAGTCGCTGGCCAAGGCCGGGAAGGGGAGCCCCGACCGCCGGCTGCTGCTGCTCATCGGCGCGGCCACGCTCGTCTCCGGCGGCATCGCATACTTCATGGGCGACGTGGTCGAAGCCGCGAACGAGTCGCTGCTCTTCATCGGCATCGGCTTCCTGGTGACCACCGCCGCCCTCGCCGCGGCCGAGTACCTCGCGTCCCGCGCCCGCCGCGCCGAACGCGACGAGGTCGCCCCGGACGCGCTCACGTGGCCACGGCTCGCCGGCATCGCGGTCGCGCAGGCCGCGGCGGTCCTCCCGGGTGTCTCGCGCTCCGGCTCCACCATCGCCGGCGGCATGGCGGCCGAGCCCGGCGCACGCTTCTCGTTCCTGCTC
>VAUM01000008.1 GCA_005774595.1 Actinomycetota bacterium | reverse complement strand
TTCCTCATCCGCGACTGCCGAAGCCGCGCTACTTCAGCCGGTAGACCACGGTGACCTGTGCGGTCATCTCGAGCTGGCCGGGCTCGATCGCGGCCTGCGGCACCGCGCCCGCCATGTCGGCCTTCGTGGCGTACGCGCGCTCGAGGGCCGACGGCGCTTCGGCCGCGACTGCCGAGTCGGCCATGCTCACGACCTCGCCGACCTTGCGCCCGCCGGCGCCGGCCATCGCCTCGGCGCGCGCCTTGGCGTCGGCCACCGCGCGCTTCACCGCCTCGAACTTGGTGGGGTTGTCGTCGTCGAGCAGGAACGTGGGTCCGGCGACGCTCTTCGCACCGGCCTGCGTGCCCGCGGTGATCACGTCCGCGATCTTGGCGATGTCGCGCACCGTGGCCTTCACCGTGACGTCCGCGCGATAGCCGGTGATGCGCGGCGACTCGCCCTCCTGGTAGGCGTACTCGGCCTGGAGGGTCACGCCCGTGGTCTGGATGTCCTCCTTGGCGACGCCGGCCTTCTTCAGGGCTGCGACGATCGCCTCGCCGTCGGCGCCGGCCTTGCTCATCGCGGCCTTCGCGTCGGCGTTCTTCGCGAACACCGAGAAGGACAGCTCGGCCTTGTCGGGTGCGGCGAGCGCCGTGCCGAAGCCTTGGACGGTGACGGTGTCGGGCAGCGCGGCGGACGAGGCGACGACGGCCGGCTGGCAGCCGGCGAGTGTGAGCGCTGTGGCGATCGCGATCGCCGCGAGTACGAGCGGGGCGGAGCGGACGGTGCGCATGGCGAAGCCTCCTTGGCCGACGGGCGGGCGCGGGTGCGCGCCCCCGTGTGGGGTAGATGCCCGTTCGACGGAAGCAGGAAGCCCCGCGGTTCTCGCGGGGCCTTCTGGGAGTCTCGATTGGCGCGCCCTGCAGGATTCGAACCTGCGGCCTTCTGATTCGTAGTCAGACGCTCTATCCACTGAGCTAAGGGCGCGTGGTGCCCCGAAGGGCTTGAGTATCCTGCCACCGGCAGGGGGGCTAGTCAAATGGCGGAGAGCCAGGGATTCGAACCCTGGAAGGAGCTTATAGCCCCTTACTCGCTTAGCAGGCGAGCGCCTTCGACCGACTCGGCCAGCTCTCCGCGCACGCGACCGCTCGGCGGCGCGGTGTGCATGATATCACGGCGTCTTCAGGCCGACGGGCGTATCATCAGGGCGCCGGTCCTCCCAACGCACGTGCTCGCGAGACGCCCATGCCGGTGCGGCGACGCCTTCGCGACCCGCCGCCGGAGTCCGATCCCGGAGGGTCGAGATGACACGTTCAGGAAGCGTTCGGGCCCTGCTCGCCATCGGCGCGGGGGCCGCCCTCGGCGTTCTCCTGTGGGCGGTGCCGGCGGCCTTCCCCTACTCGGCCGACGACTTCTCGTTCTACGACGGCCTGTCCGATCTCTCGGCGTTCGACGCCAGCTCGACCTCCGGCGTGGCGATCGACGCCCTCGGCGGGCTGCGCCTGTCCACCGACGGCACGCCCACGGTGAGCACGTGGGACTCGTATTCCGACTTCACGAGCGGCACCGCGTGGGGGCCGGTCATCGGCCTCAGCACGCTCGAGGCGACCGCCTCGGGCGGCGCCACCGGCTCGCCGGGGGCGACGAGCGCCGCAGGCGTGCTCCGCCTCACGCGCGCCGACGCCGCGTTCACCCTCGATGCGTCGAGCCCGGTCGTGTCGGCGAGCTTCGCGACGTCGGACGCCGGCGACAGCTATGAGGTCGGGGCGCCGTGCGTGGTGAAGGTCAACGCGAACGACTACCGGATGTTCTACACGGGCGTCGCGGCGGACGGGTACACGCAGCGCGTCTTCGAGGCGACCTCGACCGACGGCGGGCACAACGACCCGTGGGAGAAGCTGCGCGGCTCCGGCACGGGCGGAGCGGTGCTCGACCTCGGGCCGGTCGGCTCCTTCGACCAGTATGGGCTCGTGCGCCCGGCGGTCACCTACAGCGCGAGCTCGACGCCCGCGTGGCACCTGTACTACGGCGGTCTCGGCGGCTATTCGGGCGCGATCGGCTCGGCGGTCTCGTCGGACGGCATCGCGTGGGTGAAGTCCGCCGATGCGTCCGGCATGCCGGTCGCGGCCGTGGAGCCCGGCGGGGCCGGCCGGGAGGACGGCTATCTCGTGGGCGAACCGACCGTCTGCTACGACGCGACGACCAGCGTGTTCCGCATGTGGTACACGGCGTACCCGTCGTGGGGCGTCAAGGGACGCCAGGTCGGCTACGCGACCTCGACGAACGCCACGGGGAGCGGTTTCGGGACGCTGTGGGACAAGGGCGGCGTCATCACCATGGGCGGCGCGAACGGCAACTGGAACGGCGGATGGTTCTCGCCGGGGGTCTGGTACGACGGCGCTGCCGACAAGCCCTATCGGATGGTCTTCGCCGGCCGGAAGACCGGCGGCCAGGCGTACAAGCTGCTGCTCGCCAAGCCGGAGTTCACGACGACCACGGTGAGCTGGCTGTACGACGGGAACTTCAGCGACCCCGGCGACGCCGCATGGGAGTCCAACAACGTCTTCTGGGCGAACGTGCTCAAGGACACCACCCCTGCCGCCACGCCGTACCGCATCTACTACACGGGCAACGGCGGCGCGGGCGATTGGTCGCGGAACGCGATCGGCTACGCGGTCTGGAACGGCCAGAACACCGAGACCGGTCGCGGCCAAGTGCTCGCGCGGTCCGAGCCTGCGACGCGCTTCGACACCAACCGCGCCGCCAACGCCTGCGTCGTTCCGATCACGACCACGACCACCATCGACGTCACGCTCGTGACCACCTACTCGGTCACCAGCACGTACTCGGTGACCACGACGTACAGCATCGAGGGCACGGACACGATCGGCACGACCGAGACGGTCGTCACCACCGAGACCGTCGTGACGTCGTCGACCGTCGTGGCGACCGAGGCGGCGACCCCGTGGACGATGTTCTACGCCGGCCGCTCCGGCCGCGACCTGCAGTGGCGCATCGGCCTCGCGTGCTCGCCCGACGGTTCGCGCTGGTACAAGAAGGACGGCACGGGAGACGCCACCCGCGCGGCGTTGTTCCAGACCGGTGCGGCGGGCAGTCACGACGCGAGCGGGGCGTCGGCGCCGAGCGTGGTCTCGAGCGGCGGCGCCCTCTTCCTGCTGTACGAGGGCACGAACAACGCCGCGCCCAGCGTGTCGTCTATCGGGCTCGCGCGCACGACGGAGTCGTCGCTGACGGTGTGGACGCGCAACGCGACGGCGGTCCTTACGGCCGACGGGTCGGGCTTCGACGCCGCGTCGGTCGGGCACCCGAGCGTCGTTCGCGTGGGCGGCGAGTACTGGATGTACTACGCGGGCCGCAACCTGAACACCAACGCGGGCGTGTGGGAGATCGGGCGTGCGAAGACGACGAGCCTCACCACGGGCTGGGTCCGCGACGCGAGTGCCGTCGTCAGCCGGGGCAGCGCCTCTCAGTACGACGGCGGCAGCGCACGCGACCCCGTGGTCACCTACGACGCGTCGGCCACGCCCGCGTTCCGCATGTGGTACTCAGCGGTCGACACTGCCGGCGTCGAGCGCGTCTGCTCGGCGGATTCGACCGACGGCGTGACGTGGACGAAGCGCGGGCTCGCGCTCGCACCGAGCGGGGATCCGTACGCGTTCGACGAGTACGGCGTGCGCGCCTCGGGTGCGGCCTACGACGCGACCTCAGGCGTGTGGCACGTCTACTACGACGGCATCGACCGCGGCAACCGGGGCAACCCGGCCGAGTGCTACGAGACCTACTGGCGCCGCATCGGGCACGCGATCGCAGCGACCGCGGGCTACGCGCCGCTGGGGACAGCCGCGTACGAGCTCGTGCCCAACGGCACGCCGGCTCCGAACTACGACTACGACTTCCGCGGCTTCGAGTGGGACGCGACCGAGCCGACCGGCACGACGGCGCGCTACGAGGTCTCGTTCTACCCGGCTGCGCAGATGACGGCGGGCGGCTTCGTCGAGGAGTGGTCGCCGTGGTTCTCGATCGACTCGAGCCCGGCGCTCAGCCTGCCGCTGACCACCGAGAAGGTGCGCTGGCGCGCCGCGTACGGGCGCGAGACGAGCGACACCTCGGTCACGCCGGTCCTCGACGCGTTCCGTGCCACCTGGGCGCCGGTCCACTTCACGACGACGGGCACCGCGCTGTCCGTCCCGATCCAAGCGGCGGAAGGTCGGTTCATCGACTCGTGGCAGAACCTCGTGGTGAACATGCGGATGAGCGCCGGGACCACCGGCTCGGTGACGGTGCTGTCCGAGGACGGCCAGGTGTTCGTCGGACCGGTGCCGCTCGGCAACGGCGGGAACACGATCGCACTCAGCGCCATCCCGCCCGGGATCTTCAGCGCGCGGGTGCGCTTCGACCTCGGGGGCGACGGCCTCGACACGCCGTATGTCGAGAACTGGAGCGTGGCGTATACGAGCACCGACATCGGCCCGGTCGAGCGCTTGCGCACCGCGGGCGCGACCCAGACGGTCTACCTGCGCTGGACGGAGCCGGACTACGCCGACTACGCGAAGACCCGCATCCTGAGGCGCACCGATGCGTTCCCCGTGAGCGCTGACGACTCCGGCGCGGTCGTCGCGTTCGAGGCGTCCGGCACGCCGGGGGCGTCGATGACGGCGACCGACGCCGGCCTCACGAACGGCACGTTCTACTACTACGCCGCATTCACGAGCGACGGCACGAGCTGGTCGCCGCCGGCCTTCGCCGTCGGCATGCCGCAGCAGCCGCCACGCGCCGTGCGGGTATCGGCGACGGCGACCGGCGTGGCGGTGACATGGTCGCGGCCGACGACGTACACGGGTTGGTCGGGGTACTCGGTCGCGCGACGTCCGGACACCTGGCCCGTCGAGGCCCAGGACGTTTCGGCGACGCTCGTGGCCGCCAGCGTGACGGCCACCGGCTGCAGCGAGGCGGCGCCGGCCGGCTCGCAGTACTACGCCGCGTTCACCGACCACGCGGTGCAGGTGGGCGCCTACACGTACCACGCGTACTCCGTGCCGGCGAAGCCTGCGTCGGCCTTCCGCGTCATCAACGTCGTGCAGATCGCGGGCGCGGACCGGTACGGGACCGGGCTGGCGATGTCGCGCTCGACGTTCGCGACCGGTGCGTGTGGTGCGGTCATCGTCGCGACCGGGCACAACTACCCGGACGCGCTCGGCGCGGCAGGGCTCGCCGGCGCGATCCGCTCGCCGATCATCCTGGTCAACGGTCCGACGGCGTCGTTGCCGGCCGAGACCGCCGCCGAGATCAGGCGCCTCACGAGCGGCCGGGCGTCGTTCACCGTGTACATCATCGGCGGCACCGCCGCGGTATCGACGAGCATGGAGAACTCGATCAAGAGCTCGCTGACCGGCGAGACCGTCATGCGCATCGCCGGCGCCGACCGCTACGCCACGGCGATCCAGGTCGCGGCGCGCGTGCGGACGGTCAAGGGAACCGGGCTGCAGAAGGCCTTCATCGTCACGGGCACGAACTACCCCGACGCGCTGCTCGCCAGCCCGATCGCGTATCGGAACACCTGGCCGGTCCTGCTCACGAACAACTCGGCCACGGTGAACACGAACGTGAAGAACGCGCTGGTCTCGGCGGGGGTCACGAACGCGTACGTAGTCGGCTCGACGTCGACGACGGGCGTGACGGACGCCACGAAGTCGGCCATCGACGCAGGCATCACGGGCACCGTGACCCGGGTCGCGTCGAACGCCGACTACTCGGCGCAGTCGGCCGCGTTCGCCTCATGGGCAGCGAGCAACACCGCGAACTCCTACGACAAGCTCGCGATCGCGACGGGCGAGAAGTTCCCCGACGCCCTGGCGGCCGGTCCCGTGCAGGGCGAGTCGAACGCCCTGTTGTTCCTGACCCCGACCGCGTCGCTCGCCTCGTCCGTGCGCACCGCGCTCATCGCGCACAAACTCGAGATCTTCGAGGTGAGGTACTGCGGCGGGACCGCGGCGGTCAGCCAGGCGGTGCGGGACGCGGTGTACGCAGCGTTGCAGTAGCCGTGCGGCTTCGGCCGGCTCCGGCGCGTGCCGGGGCCGGCCGGGGCCTCTAGCTCAGCCCGCGCTTCCGCGTGTGGGCCCTGCCGCCGACGATGAGGCGGTCGCGCACCGCGCGCTGGCGGAACGTCGGGACCTTCATCATGCCTGCCGCCGCCGCGGAGCCGTGCCTGCGCATCGCCCTGGAGCTCGGCGCTCCCGCATCCTGCCCGAAGGGCCAGTGGGTCTGCTGTGTCATCGGAGGGCACCTCCCCTTCGTGAGCCGTTGGAGCCACATACGGTAGATACCCGCGGCGCGGGCTCGCGAGGCGCCGTTCGCCCCGCCCGTCGCGGCGGGGTCGAGCCGGGCCGAGTGTTGTGCGACGATAGGCGCGAGGGGCGTGCACGTGCGGGGGGCGCATGGGCCTGCTGAAGCGATCGACACATGGACCGAGGGGGGAGCGCGCGCCCTCCGGCCTCGGCCTGTTCACCGCGGTCCTCGTCATCCGCTGGTGCATCCTCGTGGTGGAGGGCGTCCTCTACCTGCGCAACCTCGCCACGGGGGAGATGGACATGACGGGGTTCCCGGCGGTGTTCGCCGGGCTCGTCGCCTACCACGTCGTGCTGACCGGCTCGCGGCGCCGGGTGTACGCCTCGCACATGAGGACCCGCCTGTTCGCCGTCGTGGACTACCTGGTCGCCGCCGCCGCGCTCGCGCTGTGCGGGGGCACGCAGGGGTGGAGCCCCCTGTACACGTACAGCTGGGGCTCGATCCTCATGACGAGCCTCCACGGGACGTGGCCGGCCGCGGTGGCCGGCGCTTTATCGATGGGCGTCATCCAGCTGGCGGCGCTCGCCTTCCGGGGCGCGGCGCCCGCCGTCTTGGCGGCGAACGGTGAGGCCTCGCTCGTCGCGGTGCTGACGGTCGACTACGCGGTGGTGGCCGTCGTCTGGATGTACGCGTCCCGGACCGCGTTCCGGTTGCGCAGGGCGGTCGAGGAGTCGGAGCGCGGCCGCGAGCAGCTCGACCGCGCCGTCCGGGAGCTCGACGAGCACACGCGCAACGTGCTCGCCATCCACCGGATCCGGAGTGCGATGCTGGGCCGGAGCCGCATGGCCGACGTCCTGCGCGTGGCGCTCGACGCCCTGTCGGACGCGGGCTTCCCCGGTGCGCGCGTCTGGCGCGTCGAAGATGGCACGGCGGCCCTCATGCCTCCGGAGGGCGGCACGACGGCCACGCATGCGGAGGACGACGCGCTGCTCGCGCGAGTGACCGGTGGCGGGGAGACCGTGACGCTCGTCGAGGACGCGACCTTCTGCGGTGCCCTCGTGCGCGCGCCGGCGGTGCTCGTTCCCGTGCTCGGGGAGGGCGTGACGGGTGTCCTGGTCGTGGAGGGCGGCGAGTCGCTCCTCTCCGAACAGACCATCGAGTTGCTCAGCCTGTTCGCCGCGCAGATCGCCGTCGCGAGGCAGCACCTGCGCCTGCTCGAGCGCGCGGGCGAGTTCGCGGTGGCGCAAGAGCGCAACCGCATGGCGCTCGAGCTGCACGACACGGTCGTGCAGAAGCTGTACGGGGCCAACCTGCTGCTGGACGCCATGCTCGGGTCGGAGTTGCCGGACGCACTTCGCGCCGACCTCGTCCGGCTGAAGGCCGGCGTCGCGGGCGCGCTGACCGACCTGCGCTTCTCGGTGCTCGAGTGGGACAGCCTGGCGTGGGAGGACGACCTCCCGCACGTGGTGGAGCGCTATTCCGACGAGTTCTCCGCGCTCGCGCACGTGCCTGTGGACCTGACGGTTTGTGGCCGTCCGCGCGATGTCGGCGCGGACAAGCGCAAGGACCTCCTCTGCGTGCTCCAGGAGGCGTTGGGCAACGTCTGGTGCCACGCCCGGGCCTCGCACGTCGAGGTGCGGCTCGCGTTCGGCGAACACGGGGTCACGCTCGCGGTCGCCGATGACGGCGTGGGATTCGACGAGGGCTCGGTCACGCACGGGTCCGGCGCCGGACTGCGCGAGATGCGCGGCCGCGGAGAGCGCCACGCGGGCAGGCTGTCGGTGCAGTCGACGCCCGGCGGTGGCGCACAGGTGCAGGTGTGGCTGCCGTGCTGAATCTCCGGGAGCGCATGGCGGCGGCATGGCGCACCGACTCCGACCTCGCGCTCTTTCGAGGCGTCCTGGTCGTGAGGTGGCTCCTTCTCGCCGTCATACCCGTGACGAGCGGCATCCTGTCCCCGGACGCCGGGCCGCGCGCGGAGCGTGTGTGGCTCGGGATCGGGGCGGCTGCGGCCTACCTCCTCGTGCTCACGCTGTTCGACCGGCGCGTCAGCGAGGCGGTCAAGCGCGGACCATGGCTCGCCATCGTGGACTTCGCCCTGCTCACGGCGCTGTACTTCATCGACAACGGCCCCGGTCCCGGGACAAGTGAGCCGTTCTGGGTGCTGTCGCCCTGCACCCTGCTCATCCCCGGGCTGTACGGCGGCGTCGCCGTCGGGCTGGCCGGGGGGCTCGCGTGGAGCACCGCCTCGGTCGTGGTCTGCCTCCTGCGCGGCTGGCCGGCGGCGCAGGTGTTCGGCTGGGGAGGGCTTCAGGACTTCTTCGGCGTGATCATGCTCTCGACGATCTGGGCGTACGGCGTCGGGAGCGTGAGGTCGCTCGATCGCGTGCGGCGGCGTCTGAACGAGGACGCGTCGGCGCTGACCCGCACGCGCGCCGAGGTCGATCGCCGCAAGCGTGAGATCGTGGCGCTCCTGGACGTCGGCGAGGCGATGCTCGACAGGTCGGACTCCGACGAGATCCTCGGCGTGGTCCTGACCTCGCTGGTCGACATGGGCTTCTCGAGCGTGAGGATCTGGTTCATGGACGACGGGCGCGCGGTTCCCGTCCTCGGCGGGCGCGGCGCCTCGGCGACGCGATCCGAAGACGACGAGCTCCTCGCCGAGGCGGTCGCCGCGGGACGGCAGATCCTCATCGAGGAAGACACGGTGGTGTGCGGTGAGGCCGTGCACGCGCCGGCCGTCGTGGTCCCGATCGCCGGCCAAGACGAGGCGGCCGGCCTGATGGTCGTCGAGAGCGGAGACGGATCGGGCTTCTCCGACGAGCGGCTGGAACTGCTCGGCTTGTTCGCCGAGCAGGTGTCGATGTCCCGCAGACATCTGGAACTTCGGGCGCACGCGGGCGAGTATGCCGTGGCCGAGGAGCGGAACCGCCTGACGAGGGCGCTGCACGACACCGTGGTGCGCCGGCTGCGGGGTGCCAGCCTGCTGCTGGACACCGCGCTCGGCTCCGACGGACCCGAGGACGTCCACGCGCGGCTCGGACAGGTGCGCGCCTGCGTGGCCGGGGCGCTCACGGACCTGCGCTTCTCGGTCTTGGAGTGGGAGGGCTCCGAGGGGGAGAGTGACGTGGCCGGCACCGTGCAGCGCTATGTCGAGGAGTTCGCCACGCTGTCGGGGCTGTCGGTCGTCCTGGACGTGCGCGGGAGCGCACGGGATCTCGATCAGGAGGCGTGCAGGGACCTTCTGCGCGTGCTGCAGGAGGCGCTCTCCAACGTCTGGCGTCACTCCGGTGCGCAGAACGTTCGCGTCCAGCTCGCGTTCGAGGCGAGTGGGGTGACGCTGTCGATCACTGACGACGGCCGCGGGTTCGATACGACGCACGCTCGCACCGCGGGTATAGGATTGCGCGGGATGCGATCGCGCGGCGAGCGGCACTCCGGCAGGTTCTCGCTCGTCACCGGCCCGGGCGAGGGCACGCGGGTGCAGGTGTGGATGCCATGCTAGGAGGGCTTGCATGCTGAGGATCGCGATCGTCGACGACCACCGCGTGGTGCGCGACGGCATCGAGGCCGTGCTCGGTCGGGACACGGAGTTCGAGGTGGTCGGCGCGTACGAGGCGGGCTGCCCGTTCATCGCGTCGCTCGACCGTTGCGAGCCCGACGTCGTCGTGATGGATATGCGCCTCCCCGACGGCCTCGGCGCGGACTTCGCCCGGCGGGCCAAGCAGGTCGCCCCCTCGGTCCGCATCCTCATCCTCACCGGCGTGCGGTCCGAGGCCGAGATGGTCATGGCCCTCGAGGCGGGCGTGGACGGCTACCTGCTCAAGGACAGCTCGTCCGACGATCTGCCGCAGGCGGTGCGCGAGGTCGCCGCGGGCAACTTCTACGCGAGCCCGGAGGTCATGCGCCGGATGCGCGACCTGAGCGTGGCCAACGGCGAGTCGGTCACGCCGAGGGAGGCCGAGGTGCTCGTCGCGCTGCGGGACGGCTTGACCACCGACGAGATCGGCGAGCGGCTCCACATGTCCGCGAGCACCGTGAAGACGCATCTGGCGCACCTGTACCGCAAGCTCGAGGCGCGCAACCGCGTCGAGGCCGTGCGCGAGGCGATCCGCCGGGGGCTCGTCGAAGAAGCCTGAGCCGCGGCTGGTCACGCGCATCGCCCGCGAGGCGCGGCCGCATCTTCCCTCGTACTTTCGGACGAGCGCACCGTGCCCGTCCCGGCGATGGTGTCCGGCGCCGGCAGGGCCGAGACTGCTGCACGGAGACGAGGCTGTCGGCTGCGATCGACGCGCTCTGCCGGACGCGAACGATGCTTGGAGGGATGCCGTATGGCATCGCAGGAGTGTGAGTGCAAGGAGTTCTGCTTCTTCTTCGAGCGGCATGCCGGGAAGTTCGGTCCGGTCGAGCCGATCCTGAAGGCGAACCTGTGCGGGCGCGGTGGCGAGGAGTGCGCCCGCCACGTCGTGTTCGCTCTGGCGGGACCGAGGGCCGTGCCGTCCGAGCTGTACCCGAACGACATCGCCGGTGCCATGCGCGTCGTCGAGCGTCACCGGGCCGAGGCCGGCACGATGCGGCAGGCCTGCTAGAGGAAACGACCTCCCGGGGGAGGACGAACGTCACGCGGCGGGTGTCCTTGCGCCGCGGGGCCAAGGAGCCCCGCGCGAACAGATGCGCGGGGCTCTTCGCGTCTTCGGCGGGCGAAGGCTGGCGGAGGGGGTGGGATTCGAACCCACGAGACCCGCAAGGGCCTACCGGTTTTCAAGACCGGGGCGATCAACCACTCTGCCACCCCTCCGCGCGCGGATAGTGTAGCGCGCGGAGGTGGCCGCGCCGCTTCAGTCCCCGAGCTCGAAGACCTCGATCTCGTCGTCGCACAGCTTGGTGGCCTGCTTGATGTAGCCCGGGATGCCGTGCTGCTTCGCCCAGTCGAGGTCCTGGGCGGCGGTCTCGCGGTCGCGGTAGCCGGACACCACGATCCAGTACCCCGGCTTGAGCCCGTCGTAGTGGACGGACTGGTCGACGGCGAGGATGGGCGCCGCGTCACCGTACTGGCCCTGGTACCGGGCCCGCTTCGTCTCGGCGGCCTGCTCCGAGGACTCGCTGGCGTAGATGATCACGAACAGGTCCTGCGGCTCGACGCCCGGAGGCGGGACGTAGCCGGCCGAGGTGTCGTCCGGCTCGGCGGCCTGTCCGCCGGAGCCCTCGGCCGCGGCCTCTCCCGCGCCGTCCGCCTCGGCGGTGCCGGTCGCGTCCTCGGCGAGCGGGCCGTCCTCCTCGGGCCGTGCGTTGTCGGTCTCCGGCCGCAGCAGCCGCGACACCACGCCCGTCGCGGGGCACCAGCAGCCGCTCGCTCCGAGCGCCACCGCCGCGAGCAGCGCTGCGCACGCCAGCCACGTGATCGTCGTCCTCATCGCGTCTCCACCCCTCAGATGTCCACGTGGTCCGGCCACGGCTCGCGCCTCGCGCCGGTCCATACCGAATCCACGTACGCGAGCGCGAAGTGGTTCTGCGCCAAGTGGAGCCAGAAGGTGCCCGTGTCCGTCAACTCCATCGTACCGTTGCGGCGCTCGGCCAGCCCGGCCGCGCGCACCGCCGCGAGCCATCGGCGCGCTTTGGCGGCGTCGGCGCCGAGTTCGTCGTCGAGCGACGCCATCGGGATGCGCGTGTCGTAGAAGCGCCAGTACAACCACCACCAGCCGCCCATCTCGCCGTCGAACGGCATCCGCAGCGCGATCGGCGAGCGGCCTTGGCAAAGCGTCCGTTCCCATTCGCCGAGGTCGAACGTGTTCAGCGTGAAACCGTCCGGCAGGTGCGAGCCGCTTCCCGGCCCGATGCCGAGGTAGCCGTCGCGGGTCACAGACGAGTATCGGGGCGCGTCGCCGCGCTTGAATCCCCACACCGACACGCGCGCGAAGCCGTTGCGCTCCGCCCAGCCGGTGATCGCGCGGTACTGTTCGCGGCGCGTGGCGAGGTCCGGCATCCGCACGCCCCTGAGGTGCAGGTACTCGCCGACCGAGGTGTAGGGGAAGGTGAACAGCGGGTAGGTCGTCACCTGGTCCGCTCCCAGTTCGGCGGCGCGGTCGAGCGCGGCCAGCACGTCCGCTGTCGACTGGCCCGGAAGCGCGAACATGATGTCCGCATTCACCGACGCGAACCCGCCCGCCGCCAGCAGCGCCAGCGCGCTCTCGGCGACGGCCGGCTCGTAGCGCCGCCCGATGGTGGCGAGGTGCTTCGCGTCGAACGACTGCACGCCGAGCGACACGAGTTCGACCCCGCAGGCGTGCAGCTGCTCCACGACGCGTTCGTCCACGTCGGCGGGGCCGGTCTCGATGCAGGCGTCGCCGGTCATGCGGAAGCGTTCGCGCATGCGCGCCAGCACGGACGCGACCGCGCCGAGCGCGAGCGTGGGCGTGCCGCCGCCCACGTAGATGCTCGTCACCTCGGCGTCGCCGACGGCGTCCGCCCAGCGGTCGACCTCGAGCAGGGCGGCGCGGGTGTACGGTCCCACCAGCTCGGGACGGTACGGGACCTTGGTGTACGGGCAGTACGGGCAGCAGTTGCGGCAGAACGGCACGTGCAGGTAGAGCGAGGTGCGCTCCACGCGCGGCGGTGTCCAGCCGGGAGGCGGGGGCTCGAACCGCCAGCGCTGCTCCGGTCCGACGAGATGCCGCCGCACGGCCTGCGTCACCAGCCGCGAGACGCCGGTGCCCGGCCCGCTCACCAGTACCTCGCCATCGCCAGGACCGCGCTCGGGCGCAGGCGGAGCGCCTCGACGATCTCGGTGCAGGCGGCGTAGCCGCAGTCCTCGCAGACCTCGTCGGACGCGCGGCAGCAGACCGACTCGCCGTCGACGTCCGCCACCGCGGCGGCGGGCGTGCGGCGCGCCCACCTGCCCGAGCGCAGCGCGAGCAGGCCGGCGCGCGAGTTGAGCACGGGGAGGCGATCGCGGATACACGCGAGCAGGCGGTCGATCACGGGCGCGCGTTCGTCAGCGTCGAGGTACAGCTCGTCGCGGCCGTAGTACGGGGTGTGGAAGTAGAACATCACCCCGGTCACGGGCAGGGCGGTGTCGCGCACCCAGTGCAGGAACGGCTCGATGCCGCCCTCGGTGGTCCGGTCGACGGTGTAGATGACCGCGGTTCTCGGGTGCCCCGGCGCCCGGATCGCGGCCTCGACCTCGCTGAAGTGGTCGCCGCGACGGCGCCCGTACGTCTCCGGCAGGCCGTCGACGCTCACCCACGCGAGGTCCGCGCCGCACGCGAGCCCGAGCGTGCCGTTCGTGTACACGTGCACGTGGTAGAAGCCTGCGCGCCTCGCCTCGGCGATGGCGTCGTCGAGCGTGCGCCCGCCGTCGCGCCACAGCATCGGCTCGCCGCCCGTGAAGTACAGCTCGCGGAATCCGCGGGCGCGTGCGTCGCGGAGCAGCGCGGCGAGGGCGTCGAACGTCATGTCCGGCCGGGCGCGTCCGGGGATGGCGCAGCCGCGACAGGTGAGATTGCACCTGTCGGTGGGGGCGATGCCGTAGACGAGCGGGCCGGGCCGCCGCGTCACGGTTGCGCGCCACGCCCACCGTGCGTAGTAGCCGAGCCGGCCGTCCATCCTCCAGCGGACCTCCTCGCGCGTCGCGTCATGCCCGCCTGAGGACAGTATGCGCCACGGGCAGCGGGGCCTACGCGACCGCCGCGCCGGCCACCAGCTCGTACGCCTCGCGGCCGGCTTCCGCGGCCTCACGCCGGGCGTCGCTGACGTCGCCGGCACAGTCGCGGACGGCGTTGACGACGTGCGCGTCCAGCCGGCGGACGTGGGCCATGTGGTCCATCGTGTGCAGCACGCGCCCGAGTCCCATGCCCTGACGGTACGGACGGTCCTCGGACAGTGCCGAGAACACGTCGGCGGCGGCCACGATCCGGGCGCCCTGCGAGAGCTTCGACGCCGTGAGGTGGTCGGGGTAGCCGCTGCCGTCGAGCCGCTCGTGGTGGTGCCCTGCCCAGTCCGCCACGCGCGCGAGCGCCGGGACGGACGACAGGATGCGCCCGGTGTGGAACGCGTGCGCACGCACCACCGCGCTCTCCTCGCGGTCCAGCTTGCCGGGCTTCTCGAGCACCTCGACCGGCACCGAGAGCTTGCCGAGGTCGTGCAGGCCGCCGGCGACGCGGACCTCGTCGGCCCCGTCGCCCGAGATGCCGAGCGCCTCCGCGATGGCGCCGGCCGACGCGGCGACGCCCGAGGAGTGCGATGCGGTGTAGCGGCTCCGGAAGTCGACGATGCGGGCGAGCATCCGCGCGAACTCGCCCAGGTCGACGGTCACCTGCTGAGCCGCGGCGAGGTCCTGGACGCCGAGCAGCCCGGGCCGGTTCGCCAGCGTCACGATGTCGAACCAGAAGGACTCCTCGCGTCCGATCCGGGCCAGCGCCGTGACGGCCTCGGGCATGAAGCGCCTCCCGGCGCCCTCGCGCATCTCGGCCAGAAGCCGCTTGCGCTGGCCGAGCGGCTCGGCGCTCGCGTCGAACAGCACGGAGGCGCGATCGGCGACGAACAGGACGTGGCTCAACTCGTCGACAGGGACGCCCTCGCGTACGTGGCGCGGCGCGTCCGCCCACTCGACGTGGTGGGTGCGCACGATCGGCGCGATGTCCGCGAACGGGGCGAAGTCACGCAGCAGCAGGTAGCCGGGCTCGGCGTGCTCGACGAGCCGCACGTCGAAGTCGAGCGCCCGCAGCCGCTCGCCGAGCGACAGGGCGCCGATGTCGTGGAGCGCGGCGGCCAGCGTCACGCGGCCGCGGTCGGCCTCGGACAGGCCCATCTGTGCGGCGATGCGGTGAGCGATGTACGCGACTCGCCGGTGATGGTCGACGACGTGCCGGTCGACCAGGTCGGCCGCCTCCGAGACGCACAACGCGAGTTCGAGCAGGGACGCACGGACTTCCATGGTGCCACCTCCGGCACGGCGGCCCCTCACCCCGAAGCGTATGTTCCCCTCGCCGCTGCGCATCATGCCGCCGCCCGGCGCACGACCGCCCGTCCGCGAAGGCTATACTCGCAAGCGTGGACGACGAGACCTGCATGGCGCTCGCGCTCGACGAGGCGCGACAGGCCGCCTTGGCCGGCGAGGTGCCGATCGGCGCCGTCGTCGTGTGCGAGGGCGCGGTCGTGTCCCGCGCGCACAACACGCGCGAGACGGACCACGATCCCACCGCGCACGCCGAGCTCATGGCGATCCGCGAGGCTTCACGCCGGCTAGGCCGCTGGCGCCTGTCGGACTGCACCGTCTACGCGACGCTCGAGCCGTGTCCCATGTGCGCCGGCGCCATGCACCAGGCGCGCATCGAGCGGCTCGTCTACGGGACCACGGACCCGAAGGCCGGCGCGGTGGGCACGCTCTACGACCTGTCGTGTGACGAGCGCCTGAACCACCGCTACGAGGTCACCACCGGCGTGCTCGCCGAGGAGTGCGCTGCGCTGCTCAAGGAGTTCTTCGCGGGGTTGCGCGACAAGTGAGGGGGCGGTGTCACGTGAGAACGCGACGGTTCGGCTTGCTGCTGGCGGGGGCGCTGTGCGCGGCGGCGGTGCTGCTGCCCGCGGCGCCGGCATTCGCCAAGGAGTACTCGATGCCGAAGTCGGTCATCGAGGCGCAGATCATGCCGGACGGGTCGATGCGGGTGATCGAGACGCGCACCTTCGACTTCGCCGACTCATTCACGCGCGTCTACTGGGACCTGCCTCGCAGCGGCGGCGAACTGGGCGACGCCGTGTCCATCGAGGTGACCGGGATGCAGGTCGCAGGGGTGCCGGCTCAGCGCATCGACGCTCCCGATGCTGCGAGGCCTGCGGGCAAGTACGCGGTCACCGACGACGGCTCGATGGTTCACGCCGAGGTCTACCACCAGACTGCGTACGAAGCCAAGGACTTCACGATCACCTACGTCGTCAATGGTGCCGTGGCCCGTTGGGATGACACAGCCGAGCTGTACTGGAAGTTCGTCAGCGACAGGTGGGAGAACCCCACCGGCCGCGTCGAGGTTCACATCAAGTTCCCGGATGGCGTTACGAAGCAGGACGTGAGTTTCTGGATGCACATGAGCGCCAAGCAGCTCGCGGGTGTCTCTTCCGCGGATGACGATGGCGCCATCACCCTTGTCATGGATGACCTGCCCGCAATGACGTGGCTTGAGGGCCGCGCCCTGTTTCCCGCTGCGGCACTGCCGGAGGCGAAGGTCACGCCAGGCGCGCGCAAGGCCGAGGTGTTGGCGGAAGAGAAGGCCTGGGAGACCCAGTCGAATGCGGCGCGCGCAGCTGCGAAGGCCGGCGTCTGGGGCTGCTGGGGGCTCGGTCTGCTCATCTCGCTGGGCGGTCTCGCGTTCTCGATCTCGCTGTTCCTGAAGAAGGGCCGCGAGTACAAGCCGAAGTTCGTCGGCGACTACTTTCGCGAGGATCCGCGGCCCGACCTGCGTCCGGCGATCGTCGGCTCGCTCATGCGGTTCGGCTCGGTGGAGGACGCGGACATGGGCGCCGAGCTGATGGACCTCGCCAACACGGGCGTCATCCAGATGATGCCGGTGACCGAGCGCGAGCAGGGGCTCTTCGGCACGAAGGAGACGCAGACCTACCAGTTGAAGCTCGACTCCGCGAAGACCGGCGGGTTGCACGAGGTCGACCGGGCGCTCGTCGACCTGCTGTTCACGCAGGTGGCGGGAAGCGACACGCTGACCGTCGAGGGGCTGAAGGCCTACGCGAAGGCCCATGCCGAGACCTACGTCGCGGGCGTCAACGGGTGGAAGGCGGTCGTCAAGGCCGAGGCCGAGAAGCTCGGCTTCTTCGAGCAGGGCGGCCGTGTCGCACAGTGGACGCTCGGCACGCTCGTCATCGCGGTCGGTGTGGGGACGGTCGTGTGCGCGGTCAACGCGGGCAGCTTCGTCCTCGGCGCGATCGGCGTCATCTGCGCGGCGGTGATCCTCGTGCTCGCGTTCAACGCGCCGCGCCGCTCGTCCGAGGCCAACGAGCTGTTCGCCCAGTACAACGCGCTCAAGAAGTACCTGACCGACTTCTCGCGGCTCAACGAGGCGCCGCCGACGCACGTCGCGCTGTGGGAGCGCTTCCTCGTGCTCGCGGTGGTCTTCGGCGTGGCGAAGCAGGTCATCGAGGCGCTCAAGGTGCGCATGCCCGAGATCCTCAAGGACCCCGGCTTCGCGCAGACCTACTGGTGGGTGAACTCGGGCGCCGGGTACGCGGCGCCGATCGAGAGCGTCACGCAGGGCATCCAG
>VAUM01000007.1:10529-20183 GCA_005774595.1 Actinomycetota bacterium | reverse complement strand
CTCCTCGACCTGTCGACGGGCGACGTGCTGGCCCAGACCTCCGAGTACAACGCCCAAGTGAGCCGGGGCGATGACGTCATCTCCCGCGTCATCGCGGCGGGCAGACCCGGCGGCTTGGACGACCTCCAGCGACTCGTCACCGGCACGATCGGCCGCCTGGTCGAGCGCATGTGTGCGACCGTCGGGGTCGACCCCGGTCACCTCGCGTTCTACGTCACTGCGGGCAACACCGTGATGACCCACCTCCTCATGGGCGTCTCACCGGCGTACATCCGCACCGAGCCCTACGTCCCGGCCGCGAGCCGCTTCCCGTGGCTGCGCGCCGTCGACCTCGGCCTGCCCGGAGGCACCTGCACGGGACTCGAGGCCGTCGAGTGTCCGGCGAGCTGGCTCGGCGGGGACATCGTCGCCGGCGTCGTTGCGGCCGGCCTCCCGTGGTCCGAACGGCTCACGCTCTTCGTCGACATCGGCACCAACGGCGAGATCGTGCTCGGCACGAGGGACTGGCTCGTGTCGTGCTCGTGCTCGGCCGGCCCCGCGTTCGAGGGAGGCGGCATCCTCCACGGCATGCGCGCGGCGGCGGGCGCCATCGAGCAGGTGCGTGTCGACACCGTGACCCTGCAGCCCTCGATCGCGACGATCGAGGGGGCGCGCGCCGTCGGCATCTGCGGCAGCGGCATCATGGACGCCGTCTCCGAGCTCTTCCTCGCGGGTGCTATCGACCGCAGTGGGCACTTCGACCCCGAGCGCGCCGGCGAGAGGCTGCGCGAGGGCGAGCGCGGGCTCGAGTACGTGCTCGCGACCGCGGCCGACAGCGGCACCGGAGCCGACATCGTGCTGACCGAGACCGACATCGAGAACCTGATGCGCGCGAAAGCGGCGGTCTACGCGGGCGTGACCCTCCTGACCGAGAACGTCGGCGTCGCCGTCACGGACATCGAGGAGGTCGTCATCGCCGGCGGCTTCGGCCACTACCTCGACCTCGAGCGCGTGATCTCGCTGGGTCTGCTGCCCGAGCTCGAGATCGAGCGCTTCGTCTTCATCGGCAACAGCTCGCTGCTCGGCGCGCAACTCGCATGCCGGTCTGCCGAGATGCGCGCGACCTGCCGGCGTGTGGCGGAGATGATGACGTACGTGGAGCTCTCGGCAAGCGCCTCGTTCATGGACCGGTACGTCTCGGCGCTGTTCCTGCCCCACACTGAGACGTCGCTGTTCCCCAGGACTGAGGCGCTGCTCGCTGAGCGCTCTCGCGCGGGAATGGCTCACTGAGATGGCCTTCGCCATCGCCATGGCCGGCAAGGGGGGCACGGGCAAGACCACGACGGCAGCGCTCGTGGTCCGCGCGCTCGCCGAGCTCGGCGCGACGTCGATCCTCGCCGTCGACGCCGACCCCAACGCATGCCTGCACGAGGCGCTCGGGGTGGAGGTGGAGCGCTCCGTCGGCGAGATCACCGAGCAGATGCTGGCCAACGCCGAGTCGAATCCGGGCGGCATGTCCAAACACCTCTGGCTCGAGTACAACGTGCAGCGCTTCCTCGTGGAGTCTCGCGCGTTCGACCTGCTGTCGATGGGCCGCCCCGAGGGCTCCGGCTGCTACTGCTACGCGAACGACCTTGTGCGCGGCTGCATCGACGACCTCCAGCGCGGCTACGGCTTCGTGGTCATGGACAACGAGGCGGGACTCGAGCACCTCTCTCGCCGCACCACGCGCGACGTCGACCTGCTGCTGCTCGTCTCCGACCCGAGTGTGCGCGGCGTCGCGACCGTCGCGCGCCTCTCCGGGCTCGCCGACGAGCTCAAGATCGCCGTCGGCGCCCGCTACCTCGTGGTCGATCGCGCCACCGAGCCGCTCGATCCGGCGCTCTACGACGCGGTCGAGGGCACCGGCATCCCACTGCTCGGCGTCATCCCGCCCGACGAGGGCGTGACCCGCGCCGACCTGACCGGCGCCGGCCTGTTCGACCTGCCGGGAGACTCCCCCGCGCTCGCCGCGGTGCGCGCCATGCTCGCCGGCGTCGTGCAGCTACCCGCGGGCGCCACCGCCTGAACCCGACCACCGACCGAGAGGGACCGTACATGGCAGCGACCATCATCGACGGCAAGGCGATCGCGGCGAAGCGGCGCGCGGCCGTGGCCGAGCGCGTGCGTGAGCTCGTCGCGCACGGGGTGACGCCCGGCCTGGCCGTCGTCATCGTCGGCGAGGACCCCGCCTCGCAGGTCTACGTGCGCAACAAGCACAAGGCCTGCGACGAGGCGGGCATCCGCTCGTTCAGCTACGAGCTGCCCGACACCACCACGCAAGACGAGCTGCTCGCGCTCGTGCGCGAGCTCAACGGCCGAGACGACGTCCACGGCATCCTCGTGCAGTTCCCGCTGCCCGCCCACCTCGACGAGGACGCCGTCATCGAGACGATCAGCCTCGACAAGGACGTGGACGGCTTCCACCCGGAGAGCATCGGCCGACTCGTGGTGGGCAAGGACTCGTTCGTCTCGTGCACGCCGGCCGGCGTCATGGTGCTGCTCGAGGAGTCCGGCGTCGACCTGACCGGCAAGGACTGTGTGGTCGTCGGGCGCAGCAACAACGTGGGCAAGCCCGCGGCGCTGCTCGCGCTCGCGCGCAACGCGACCGTCACGATGTGCCACTCGCGCACGCGCGACCTGGCCGGCCACGTCGGCGCGGCCGACGTCCTCATCGTCGCCATCGGCCGACCGGAGATGATCAAGGGCGAGTGGATCAAGGAAGGCGCCGTGGTCATCGACATCGGCATGAACCGCCTCGACGACGGCCGCTTCGTCGGCGACGTCGAGTTCGCGGTCGCAAGTGAGCGGGCCTCCGCGATCACCCCGGTCCCCGGGGGCGTCGGTCCGATGACCATAGCCATGCTGCTCGAGAACACCGTCAAGTCCGCTGCAAGGGCCGCAGGCCCGGAAGCAGGAGGTGAGAAGTGACCTACCAGGACCCGATCGAGCGGCCGAGCGGCCGCATCCGCGAGGAGACCCTCGGCTCCGGCGACGGCGCAGTCGTCATCGGCGGCGAGAGCGCGATGCCGTTCTACCTGTTCGACGGCGAGATGCCGCGACGCCCCATCGTCGCGATGGAGGTCTTCGACACCGCACCCGAGAGCTGGCCGGCGGCGCTGACCGGCGCGCTGGGCGACGTGCTCGCCGACCCGGCGGCATGGGCGCGCTCGTGCGTCGAGACCCACGGCGCCGACGCCATCTGCGTCCAGCTCGCCTCTGCGGACCCCAACGGCGCCGACACCCCGCCGTCGCACGCGGTCGACGTGGTGCGCGCGGTCGTCGGGGCGGTGTCCGCGCCGCTCATCGTGTACGGCTGCGGCAACGCCGAGAAGGACGCCGAGGTGCTCAAGGCGGTGGCCGAGGCCGTGACCGACACGCGCCTCGCACTCGGACCGGCGACCGAGGACAACTACAAGCCCATCACCGCGGCGGCGCTCGGCTACGGGCATTCGGTCGTCGCCGAGACCCCCATCGACGTGAACATGGCCAAGCAGCTCAACATCCTCATCACCCAGATGGGGCTCGAGCCCGAGCGCGTGCTCATCGACCCGTCGACCGGGTCGGTCGGTTACGGCATCGAGTACAGCTACACGGTCATGGAGCGCCTGCGGCTCGCGGCGCTCAACCAGAACGACGCGATGTGCCAGATGCCGATGGTGTGCAACCTCGGGCGCGAGGCGTGGCGCACCAAGGAGGCCCGGATCGCGGAGGCCGAGGAGCCCGCATGGGGCGACGAGGCCAAGCGCGGCGTGCTGTGGGAGGCGTGCACCGCCATCACGCTGGCGCTGTCCGGCGCCGACGTGCTCGTCATGCGACATCCCGAGGCCGTGCGCCTCGTCAAGACCGCCATCGACGGCCTGCTCTCCCAGTAGGCCACTCAGGGACACGGAGAAGAGGTGTGAGCACATGAGCGACGAGACGACAACCACCGATCCGTCAGAGGTGAGCATCGACCCCACGGCGGCCGAGATGCTCCGGATAGCCGAGGCGTGCGAGATCGAGACGGTGTTCTCGCGCTCCCGCGAGATCAAGCCGTGCTCGACGGGTGCGACGAGCGGCTGCTGCAAGCTGTGCGCGATGGGCCCGTGCCGGGTCATCGGCAAGCACGAGCGGGGGGTCTGCGGTGCGTCCCGCGAGACCATCGCCGCGCGCAACTTCGTGCGCCAGGTGGCCGCGGGCGCCGCGGCGCACTCCGACCACGGCCGCGACGTGGCGCTCACGCTGCTCGGCATCGCCAAGGGCGAGATCGAGGGTGGCACCATCGCCGACGAGGTCAAGCTCGCCAAGGTCGCCGGCTACATGGGCATCGAGGCGGCCGGCAAGGATGTCATGACGCTCCTGGGCGAGGTCGCGCAGTGCGCGCTCGACCAGTTCGGCCAGCAGACCGGCGAGATCGTGTACGTAGAGCGGGCGCCGCAGAAGCGCAAGGATCTCTGGCGCACGTACGACGTGGTGCCGCGCGGGATCGACCGCGAGGTCGTCGAGGCCATGCACCGCACGGCCGCGGGCACCGACCAGAACTACCAGACCCTGCTCGACGGCGCGGTGCGCTGCGCGCTGGCCAGCGGCTGGGGCGGGTCCATGCTCGCCACCGACCTGCAGGACGTCCTGTACGGCACGCCTGAGCCCATCCGTTCCTCGGCGAACCTCGGCGTGCTGGCCGAGGACAAGGTCAACATCCTCATCCATGGCCACGAGCCGCTGCTGGCGTCCATGATCATCGACGCGGCGCACGAGCCCGAGATGGTGGCGCTCGCCGAGAAGGTGGGGGCAGCCGGCATCAACATCGCGGGCATCTGCTGCACCGCCAACGAGTCGCTCATGCGCCGCGGCGTGCCGCCGGCGGGCAACATGCTCCATCAGGAGCTCGCGCTGCTCACCGGCGCGGTCGACCTGATGGTCGTGGACGTACAGTGCATCTTCCAAGGCTTGACCGAAGTCGCGTCGCACTTCCACACCAAGCTCGTCTCCTCGAGCGCCAAGGCCAAGGTCGGCGACTCCGAGCAGATCATCGTCGACGAGCACAGGCCGCGCGAAGCGGCACGCGAGATCGTCCGCGCCGCCATCGAGAACTTCCCGAACCGCGACGCCGCCCGCGTGCACATCCCGCACGTCTCCGAGCCGCTCGTCGCCGGCTTCAGCCACGAGTACATCCGCTACATGCTCGGCGGGAAGATGCGGGCGTCGCTGAACCCGCTGAACGAGAACATCGTCAACGGCCGCATCCGCGGCGCCGCGGCGGTCGTGGGCTGCTCGAGCCCGCGCGCGGTACAGGACTACGCGGTCGTCAACGTGGTGCGCGAACTGATCGCCAACAACGTGCTCGTGGTCGTGACCGGCTGTGCCGCCATCACGAGTGGCAAGCATGGCCTGCTCACCCCCGAGACGATGGCCTTCGCAGGCGAGTCGTTGCGCGAGGTCTGCGAGACGGTCGGCATCCCGCCGGTGCTGCACATGGGCAGCTGCGTGGACAACTCGCGCATCCTCACGCTCCTCACCGACGTCGCCGCCACCGGCGGTCTCGGCGACGACATCGCGGGCCTGCCCGCGGTCGCGCTGTCGCCCGAGTGGTACTCGGAGAAGGCACTCGAGATCGCGACGTACGCGGTGGCCAGTGGCGCGCACGTCATCTTCGGCGGGGTCGGCTCGCCCGTGGAGAACAGCCCCGTCGTGCAGCAGTACATGATCGACGGTTGGACGGAGCGCTACGGGGGCTCGTTGCGGTTCATCAAGGAGCCGCAGGACATGGTCGTGGCGACGCTCGACCTCATCGACAACGCCCGCAAGGCCCTGAAGATCGATGTCGCTCAGGAGCGGGTGCTGTTCGACATGGACATGAGGAGGGAGCTCAGTGTCTAAGATCATCGCTTCCGCGGCGATCCGCGGCGCGCACAGCATCTTCGCCAAGACCGAGGCCAAGCTCGCCCGTGCCAAGGAGAGCTTCGGCGCCGACGCTGCCGTCGAGTTCCCGAACACCGGCTACTACCTGCCGGTCATCTACGGCCTCACCGGTGAGAAGGTCTCCAAGCTCTCGGACATGGACACGGTACTCGGCTACGCGAAGGACCTGCTCCCCGAGGTGCCGACCGAGAAGCTGTGGCTCCCCTACCTCGGCACGACGCTGGACGCAGGTATAGCGACCCTGCTCGCCGAGGAGTGCCACGAGGCGCTGGGCTACCTCGACAACGACCCGCCCCCCGTGACCGACCTGTGGCTCGGCGCCGCCGACGACGTGATCATGCGCGCCAAGGGCGTCGAGTTCGTCGACGGCTCGGCGCCGGGCTTCGCCGCCGTCGTCGGCGCCGCGCCCGACAGCGCGACCGCGGTCCGCCTCGCCCGCGAGATGCAGGAGAAGATGCTCTACGTCTTCATCGCGGGCAACGACGGCACGACTTCCTTCGGCGAGCAGCTCGAGTCCGAGGGCATCCAGCTCGGCTGGGACACGCGGCTCGTGCCGTTCGGCCGCGAGGTCTACAGCCAGATCTACTCGGTCGGCTTCGCCACGCGCGCCGCGATGGCGTTCGGTGGCGTCCAGCCGGGCGACTACGAGCGCATCCTCGCCTACAACAAGAGCCGCGTCTTCGCGTTCGTGCTCGCGCTCGGCGAGGTCTCCGACGAGTGGTACGCCACCGCGGCCGGCGCCATCTCCTACGGCTTCCCCACCATCGCAACCGCCGACATCCCGCAGATCCTGCCCACCGGCGTGTGCACCTACGAGCACGTGGTATCCAACATCGGGTGCGACGAGCTCGTGCAGAAGGCCATCGAGGTGCGCGGCCTGAAGATCAAGGTCCTCGACATCCCGATCCCGGTCTCCTACGGTCCCGCCTTCGAGGGCGAGCGCGTCCGCAAGGAAGACACCTTCGCCGAGGCGGGCGGCCAGAAGTCGACCGCGTTCGAGTTCGTGCGCACGCTCGACGCCGCGGAGGTCACAGACGGGAGGATCGAGGTCGTCGGACCCGAGCTCGCCGACCTCCAGGAAGGTGCGACGGTGCCGCTCGGCATCGTCGTCGACGTGGCCGGCCGCAAGATGCAGTCCGACTTCGAGCCGGTCATCGAGCGGCAGCTCCACCACCTCATGAACTTCGCGGAGGGCGTGCTCCACATGGGCCAGCGCGACCTCATCTGGCTGCGCATCAGCAAGGCCGCCAAGGACAAGGGCTTCAAGCTCGAGCACATCGGCGAGATCCTGCACGCCAAGCTGCTCGACGAGTTCGAGGCGATCATCGACAAGGTCCAGGTCACCATCTACACCGACCAGGCCGAGGTCGAGAAGTGGGAGGAGGTCGCGCGGAAGGCCTACGCCGAGCGCGACGAGCGCATGGCGGGGCTGACCGACGAGACCGCCGACGTCTTCTACTCATGCACCTTGTGCCAGAGCTTCGCGCCGAGCCACATCTGCGTGGTCACGCCGGAGCGGCTCGGCCTGTGCGGCGCGTACAACTGGCTCGACGCCAAGGCGTCCAACGAGCTGAACCCCACCGGCCCCAACCAGCCGATCGCCAAGGGCGCGCTGCTCGACGAGCGCACCGGGACCTGGTCGGGTGTCAACGCGTTCATCGCCGAGAAGTCCGGCGGAGCGGTGCAGACGATGAGTTGCTACTCGCTGCTCACCGACCCGATGACCTCGTGCGGCTGCTTCATGTGCGTCATCGCCATCATGCCGATGTGCAACGGCGTCATGATCGTGAACCGCGAGTACGCCGGCATGACGCCCTCGGGAATGAAGTTCTCCACGCTCGCCGGCACCATCGGCGGCGGCGTCCAGGTCCCCGGCTTCATGGGCATCGGCCGCGGATACATCGCGAGCCGGAAGTTCCTGTCGGCCGAAGGCGGCCTCTCGCGGGTCGTGTGGATGCCGAAGGAGCTCAAGGAGGGCATGCGCGCCTCGCTCGCACCGCGCCTCGAGGAGATGGGCGACCCCGGTTTCCTCGACAAGGTCGCCGACGAGGCCGTCGGCGAGACCGAGGAGGCCGTACTCGAGTTCATCACTGCCAACGGGCATCCTGCCCTGACCATGGACCCCTTGTTCTGATGGACCTCTGACCCGAGGAGCGACTCTACCGATGGCTCTCACCGGACTGGACATCTTCAAGCACCTTCCGAAGACCAACTGCGGCGACTGCGGGGTGCCCACCTGCCTGGCGTTCGCCATGAAGCTGGCCCAGGGCCAGGCCGAGCTCGTCTCGTGCCCGCACGTCTCGGAGGAGGCGGCCGCAGCCCTGTCCGCGGCCGCCGCGCCGCCGATGCGCGGCGTCACCATCGGCACGGGCGACCTGGCGTTCACGGTCGGCGAAGAGACGGTGCTCTTCCGCCACGAGAAGACCTTCGTGAACCCGGCCGCCATCGGCGTGTCGATCGCCGTGTCGGCCTCCGACGACGAGATCGACACGGTGGTCGCGCAGGCCGACGCCGCGGTCTTCGAGCGCGTGCAGCAGGTGCTGCGGTGCGGCTTCGTGGCGCTGCGCGGCTCGGGCGACCCGGCACGCTTCCGTGCGGTCGCAGAGCGGGTCTCGGCAAGGACGGGGCTGCCGCTCGTGCTCATGTCGGCAGACCCCGCCGAGATGGGCGCCGCACTCGAGGCCGTCGGGTCGCGCAAGCCCCTCATCCACGCCGCCACCGAGGCGAACCTCGACGCGATGGTCGCGCTCGCCACCCAGCACGGCTGCCCGCTCGCGGTGCGCGCGGGCGGCGTCGAGGCCGTCGCCGCCCTCGCCGAGCGCGCCGCCGCCGCGGGCGTGAAGGACCTCGTCCTCGACACCGCACCCGCCACGGCCGGCGCCGCGCTGCGCGACCGGGTCTTCGAGCGGCGTGCGGCACTCGATGGCCGCTTCGCCCCGCTCGGCTACCCGTGCATCACGTTCCCCGGCGACTTCGCCGGCGGCGACCCACTTCTCGAGACCACCTACGCCGCGGTCGACCTGGCCAAGTACGGCAGCATCATCGTGCTGTCCGGTGCCGAGCCTTGGCGCATGCTGCCCCTGTTGGTACTGCGCCAGAACGTGTTCACGGACCCGCAGCGTCCCATGCAGGCCGAGGCCAAGATCTACGAGTTCGGCAATCCCGGCCCGGACGCGCCGCTGTTCGTGACCACGAACTTCTCGCTCACCTACTTCATCGTCTCCTCCGAGCTCGAGGGAGCGAAGATGCCCGCGCGCCTCGGCGTCGTCGACGCCGAAGGGCTGTCGGTACTGACCGCCTGGGCTGCGGGCAAGTTCGTGCCCGAGCGCATCGCCAAGTTCCTCAACAGCTCGGGCGTGGCGGACGCGGTCTCGCGCCGCGAGGTCATCATCCCCGGCGCGGTCGCCCAGATCTCCGGAGAGCTCGCCGAGGAACTGTCCGGCTGGACCGTGACCGTGGGCCCGTATGAGGCCGCCGACCTGCCCGCGTACATGAGGAAGCGCGCCTCCTGAGGCGGAGACATGAGGACGACGACGGCGATGGCACGCATGCGTGAGGAGAGGAAGGCCGGGCACGCGCCAGCCCGCCTGTTCGCGCCGTGCCGGGCCGCCTGCCCGGTGCACGTCGACGTGCCCGGCTACCTGCTCGCCATCGCGGAAGGGCGCTTCTCGGACGCGCTCGACCTCGTCATCGAGCGCAATCCGCTGCCGTCGGTCTGCGGCCGCGTGTGCC
>VAUM01000007.1:0-10519 GCA_005774595.1 Actinomycetota bacterium | reverse complement strand
GCCATGCGAGGATGGTTGCCGTCGCTGCCTGCTCGACGAGCCGGTGGCGATCGCGGCGCTGAAGCGCGCGGCGGCCGACCACGGGGTCTACCCGACCCCGCGCCGACCGAAGCGGATGAGGCCCGAACAGGTCGCCGTCGTCGGGGGAGGACCGGCTGGCCTCACCGCCGCGTACGACCTCGCGACGCTCGGCATCAACGTCACCGTCTACGAGGCGAAGCCGAAGCTCGGCGGCATGCTGCGCTACGGCATCCCGAGCTACCGTCTGCCCGACGAGGCGCTCGACCGCGACGTCGACTTCATCGTCGGACACGGCGTCGAGGTGCACACGGGCGTGCGCGTCGGGCGCGACATCACCATGGACGAACTGTGCGCGCGCCACGACGCCGTGCTCGTGACGACCGGTCTGCAGGGCAGCCGCGTGCTGCCGATACCCGGCGCCGAGCGCCCCGGGGTGCTCGCCGCGCTCCCCTTCCTCGAGGCGGCCGCGAGCGGCGAGCGTCCGCAGGTGGGCGAGCGCGTCGTGGTCGTCGGCGGCGGCAACGTAGCCGTCGACGTCGCGCGCACGGCGCGCCGGCTGCACGCGCGCGAGGTCACGATGGTGTGCCTCGAGAGTCGCGAGGAGATGCCGGCGTCCGCCCACGAGCTCCACGAGGCGGAGAACGAGGGCATCCGGATACAGCCGGCCCTGGGCCCTCGCGAGGTGCTCGGCGAGACGGCCGTCACCGGGCTGCGCATGGTGCGGTGCACGTCAGTCTTCGACGCCGAGAAGCGGTTCGCGCCGAGGTTCGACGAGTCACAAGAGACCATCATCGAGGCCGACACTGTGATCTTCGCCGTCGGGCAGTCCGCCGACATGGCCGACCTCGGCGTGCCGCTCACGGAACGCGGCGTCCCGCTCCGCAACGTGCACACCCTGCGCGCCGGGACCGAGCGCGTCTACATCGCCGGCGACTGCGTGTGCGGCCCGACCCGCGTCATCGACGCGATCGGCGAGGGGCATCGGGCATCGGCGGTCATCTACCGCGACCTGACCGGTGACGACCGTCCGCTGCTGTCGCTCGATTCCGACGCGGTCGCGATCGACAAGGTGCCCGAGCACGTCGCGCACAAGTTGGAGCCGAAGCGCCGCATCCAGATGGAGCGGCTCGAGTTCTACGACGCGTGTCGCACCTTCGACGAGGTCGAGTCCGGCTACACGCAGTACGAGGCCGCCCGTGAGGCGCAGCGCTGCCTGTCGTGTACCACGGGAGCGCGCCTCACGCGCGAGAAGTGCGCGGCATGCCTCACCTGCGTGCGCGTGTGCCCTCACGACGTCCCGAGCATCCAGGCGGGCGGCTACCTCTACTTCGACCTGGACGCGTGCCACGCGTGCGGCGCCTGCGTGTCGCAGTGCCCAGCACTGGCACTCAGCCTCGAGGGCACCTCCGAGGCGGAGATGTCGCGCCGGATGCACCGCGCCCTCGAGGGTCACACCGTCAACACGACGCTCGCCTTCCGATGCGGGAGCGCGCCCGGCGGGTTCCTGCACCTCGGCCGGGAGGCCCGCACGCTCACGCAGTCCTGCCTGCTGAGCGTCAGTGAGCGCACCGTGCTC
Organism: Actinomycetota bacterium; assembly: GCA_005774595.1. Taxonomy (NCBI): domain Bacteria; kingdom Bacillati; phylum Actinomycetota; species Actinomycetota bacterium. The sequence goes on along the minus strand of VAUM01000007.1, from coordinate 8,922 downwards.
GAAGCGCTCCAGTCCGGCGCCGCGCGCGTGCTGTTCGCAGCCTGCGACCCCGCGACATGCCGCTTCCCTCACGCGCAGGGACTCGTCGCGCTCCGCGCAGAGCGCATCCGCGAGTGCCTGTCACAGCTCGGCATGGAGGACGCGTTCGAGGTCGTTCCTGTCGAACCGCTCGAAGGTGAGTACCTGCCATGGTCGTCGTGAGCCCCAAGCGGCTGGACGAGATCGTGCGCATGCTCGCGGGGCACACGCGCGTGCTCCTGCTCGGCTGCAACACGTGCGCCGCCGTCGCGCTCGCGGGCGGCGACCGCGAGGTCGAGACGATGATCCAGAGCCTCAGGCTCGCGACATCGCGCCGCGGCATGACCATCGGATTCATCGGCGGCGTGCTGCAACGCCAGTGCGAGCCCGAGTACATCGACGCGATGGAGGCCGAGGAGTACGACGCGATCCTGTCGCTCGGCTGCGGCGCAGGCGTGGCGATGCTCGCCGCCGAGTCGGACGTCCCCGTCTACCCCGCGCTGAACACGCTCTTCATCGGCGCCGCGCAGGGATTCGCCTCGTGGCGGGCGGAGTGCTCGGCGTGCGGCACTTGCGTGCTCGGAGACACCGCCGGCATCTGCCCGGTCACCCGGTGCGCAAAGGGCATCATGGACGGCCCCTGCGGTGGCGTGAACGAGGGGCAGTGCGAGCTGGGTGACAGGCCGTGCGCCTGGGTCGAGATCCACGAGCGGCTCGAGGCCCAGGGACGCGTCGAGATGTTCGCGCGCGAGCACCCGCCCAAGGACGACTCCTTGGGCAAGCTCGCCGGGCTCGACCTCTCCGGACCGGGCGGCGCGCCATGAGCCTGAGCGACGCCTTCGGCAGCGGCCGGTTCGTCGTCACGTCGGAGGTCGGGCCACCGAAGGGCACCGACGTGGCTGAGATGCTCGCGACCGCCGAGATGCTGCGCGCGCACGTGGACGCGTTGAACGTCACCGACAACCAGGCAGCGGTCATGCGCCTGTGCACGCTGTCCGCGTGTGCGCACCTCGCCACGGCCGGCCACGAGGTCGTCTACCAGGTCACCTGCCGGGACCGCAACCGCCTCGCGCTCCAGTCCGACCTGCTCGGTGCGGCCTCGTTCGGCATCACCAACGTGCTCGCACTGACCGGCGACCACACGCGTGTGGGTGACCACCCGGGCGCCAAAGCGGTCTTCGACCTCGAGTCCGTGCAGCTGCTCCGGGTCATCCAGACGCTGAACGCGGGCGCCGACATGGCGGACAAGGCGTTGCACGGTACGCCGGGGTTCTTCGCCGGGGCCGTGGTGACCCCGGACTCCGTCCCGCTCGCCCCGCAGCTCGCCAGATTCGAGAAGAAGGTCGCCGCGGGGGCCCGCTACTTCCAGACGCAGGCGGTCTACGACCTCGCGTCGTTCGAGCGGTTCATGGAGGTCGCGCGCCGCTTCGATGTCAAGGTGCTCGCCGGCATCGTCGTGCTGCGCTCAGCTCGCATGGCGTCGTTCATGAACGCCAACCTCCCTGGCATCACCGTGCCCGAGCGGATCGTCGCCGAGCTCGCCGCCTCCGAGGACGCGGCGGCCACCGGCGTCGAGATCGCCGCGCGCTTCATCCGCGGTGCGCGCGACATGTGCGACGGCGTGCACATCATGGCCATCGGCGCCGAGCACCTCGCGCCCCGCGTGCTGGCCGAGGCCGGCCTTGCCCGAAAGGTGCCCGCGTGAAGATCGCCATCTCCGGCAAGGGTGGCGTGGGCAAGACGACGCTGTCTTCCGGTCTCGCTCGGCTGTGGGCCGATGAGGGCCGCCATGTCGTGGCCATCGACGCCGACCCGGACGCGAACCTCGCCGTGGCGCTCGGCGCCGACGCCGCCACCGACGCGGCGTGCGTCCCGCTCTCGCACTGGGACGACCTCATCGAGGAGCGCACCGGCGCACGCCCCGGCACCGGCGGTATGTTCAGGCTGAACCCCGACGTCTCCGACGTCGTCGAGACCTGCGGCATGGAGATCGATGGCGTGACGCTGCTCAAGATGGGGACGGTGGAGCGCGGCGGGACGGGCTGCATGTGCTCCGAGGGGACCTTCCTCAAGGCCTTCATGCACCACTTGCTGGTGCAGCGCGACGATGTCGCGATCCTCGACATGGAGGCCGGCATCGAGCACCTCGGCCGAGGCACGGCGGACTCTGTCGACGTGTTCGTCGTGGTCGTCGAGCCGGGCAGCCGCAGCGTGCAGACCGCCGAGACCGTCCGCGCGTTGGCCGCCGACATCGGAGTGCGCGACGTCGTCGCCGTCGGCAACAAGGTGCGCGGGGAGGCCGACGTCGCCTACCTGCGCGACGCGCTCGGCGACGTGCCGCTCGTAGGTACCCTGCCCGAGAGCGAGGGCGTGCGCGCCGCCGACCGCGAGGGCACGAGCCCGTACGGGACCGACGAGACGTTCACCCAGGCGCTGCGTGCGATCGCGCGCGCCCTCGAGGACCGCATCCGCGACCACTGACCCCGGAGGAGAGACACATGCTGGTCATCGGTGAGAAAGTCAACATCATGAGCAAGACCATCGGCACCGCGATGCGCGAACGCGACGCCGGGCCCGTGCGGGAGATGGCCGTCCGGCAGGTCGAGGGCGGCGCCGACGTGCTCGACGTCAACCTCGGCCCGGCCACCAAGGGTGGCCCCGAGATGATGGAGTGGGTCGTCGGGGTCGTGCAGGAGGCCGTACCCGACACCCGGTTGTGCCTCGACACCATGAATCCGGAGGCGATGGAGTCGGGTCTGAAGGTCTGCACGCTCCAGCCGATCATCAACTCGACCTCCGCCGAGCGCGCGCGTCTCGAGACGTTCCTCCCGATGGCCAAGACATACGAGGCCGAGATCATCGGCCTGTGCATGACCGAGAAGGGCGTCTCGCGCGACGCTTCCGAGCGCGTCGAGTCCGCGAGTGTGATCATGATGGCGCTCATGGAGTACGACATCCCGCTGGACCGGCTCTACCTCGACCCGCTGCTGTTGCCGGTCGCGGTGGCGCAGCAGCAGGCCATGGAAGCCACCGAGGCGATCGCGATGTTCAAGCACCTCAACGACCCGCCCTTGAAGAGCGTTGTCGGCCTTTCCAACATCTACAATGGGTGCCCGGAGCACGTGAAGTCGCCGCTGGCCGCCGCGCTGCTCGCGCTGCTGCTGCCCGCCGGCCTCGACGCGGCCATCATGGACCCGAACGACGACCTGCAGATGGGTGTGGCGCGCACGGCTCCGGAGGCGCTGGCCCTGGACGAGACCGTCGAGAAGTCCCTGGCGGTCCTGCGCAACGAGACCCTCTACTGCGACTCCTACCTCGACTAGCCAAGACCACGAAGAGGCGCGAGTGACCGGGACCGGGACGAGCAAGGCATGCTGCAAGGAGCGTGAGAGCGACACACTCGATCTCACGGACATCCTCGCGCGCCATGCGCAGGACCCCGGCGCGTTGATCGCGGTCCTCCAAGACGTCCAGAAGGCGTTCGGCTACCTGCCGCGAGAGGCGCTGCGCGAGATCGCGGCGGCCCGCCGCACGCCGCTCTCCCACGTCTACGGTGTGGCCACGTTCTACTCGCAATTCCACCTGCGCCCGCGTGGGAGGCGCATCGTGCGCATCTGCCACGGCACCGCCTGCCACGTACGCGGCGCGCCCGAGGTCACGCACATCATCACCGAGGAGCTCGGCGCCAAGATCGGCGAGACGACGGAGGACAGGGCGTTCACGCTCGAGTCGGTGGCGTGCGTGGGCTGCTGCGGCTTGGCACCGGTCATGCTCGTCGACGACGACACCTACGGGATGCTCGACATCTCCGAGGCCCGCCGCATCGCGATGCGCCTGCGCGACGAGGCTGCCATCGCCCGCGGCGAGGTACCGCCCTCCGCCGAGAGCGCCGTCGAGACCACCGGCGACGATGCCCCCGCCGAGGAGCCCGCGCCGTGACCGCCCGCGCGCCCGTCGAGGTCCTCGCCGGCGAGGGCATCGTCACGATCCGCGTCTGCACCGGGTCGGGTTGCGCGATGCAGGGCTCGCTCGCGGTGGCCGAGCGCTTCGAGGTCGCGGCCGACCACGCCGGCATCGCCGACCGCGTCCGCGTCGTGCGCACCGGCTGCCACGGCCTGTGCGAGCGCGGCCCGATCGTCATCGTGGGCGAGAACGACGTGTTCTACCCGCTCGTTACCGAGGAGATGGCGACCGCGATCATCGAGCACGTCGCCGCGACCGGCGAGCTGGTCGTCGACGGATTCCTCTTCCGCTCGCCCGAGACCGGCGAGCCCATCACGGCCTACGCCGACGTGCCGTTCAACGCCGCCCAGCATCGCCTGGTGCTGGGCCGGTGCGGACACGTCGATCCCGAGGACATCGACGACGCGCTCGCACTCGGCGCGTACGAGGGCCTGAAGCGCGTGCTCGCAACCTTCGAGCCCGACGCGCTCGTGGAGGAGATGAAGGCCTCGGGCCTGCGCGGCCGCGGCGGCGCGGGCTTCCTCACCGGCCAGAAGTGGCTGTTCACGCGCGCGGCGCCGGGAGAGGTCAAGTACGTCATCTGCAACGCCGATGAGGGCGACCCCGGCGCGTTCATGGACCGCAGCGTCATCGAGGGCGACCCGCACAGCGTGCTCGAGGGCATGGCCGTGGCGGCCTACGCGATCGGCGCCCACGAGGGCTACGTGTACGTGCGTGCCGAGTACCCGCTCGCGGTCCGGCGCCTGCGCCGCGCCATCGAGTCTGCGCGCGAGCGCGGGTTCCTGGGCGAAGACATCCTCGGCAGCGGGTTCGGCTTCGACGTGCGGATCAAGGAGGGCGCGGGGGCGTTCGTGTGCGGCGAGGAGACCGCGCTCATGGCCTCGATCGCGGGCGACCGCGGCATGCCGCGCGTGCGCCCGCCGTTCCCCGCCACCAGCGGGCTGTGGGGCAAGCCGACCTGCATCAACAACGTCGAGACGCTCGCCAACGTCTCCTGGATCGCCATGCACGGCGCTGAGGAGTACGCCGCACTCGGCACGAGCGACAGCCGCGGGACGAAGGTCTTCGCGCTCACCGGCAAGGTGCGCTACTCCGGCCTTGTCGAGGTGCCCATGGGCATGACCGTGCGCGAGCTGGTCTTCGACATCGGCGGCGGCGGGCAGGAGGGCTGCACGGTCAAGGCGGTCCAGATCGGCGGGCCGTCCGGCGGGTGCCTGCCCGTCGAGTTGTTCGACACGCCGATCGAGTACGGCGCGCTGGCTTCGGTGGGCGCCATCGTGGGCTCGGGCGGCATGGTCGTGGTCGACGAGCACACGTGCATGGTGGACTTCGCCCGCTACTTCCTCTCGTTCACGCAGGACGAGAGTTGCGGCAAGTGCGTGCCGTGCCGCATCGGCACCAAGCGCATGCTCGAGCTCGTCACTCGGATCACCGAGGGGCGCGGCGCCGACGGCGACATCGAGAAGCTCGAGCGCCTCGCGCGCGACGTGCAACGCGCGTCGCTGTGCGCCCTCGGAGGAACGGCGCCCAACCCGGTGCTGACCACCATCCGCTACTTCCGCGAGGAGTACGAGGAGCACATCCGCGAGAAGCGCTGCCGCGCGGGAAGCTGCAAGGAGCTGTCCCGCTACGTCATCGACGCCGAGCTGTGCAAGGGCTGTGCGGTGTGCAAGAAGCACTGCCCGGTCGGCGCCATCTGGGGCAAGGTCAAGGAACCCCACGACATCAGCCAGGACCGCTGCATCAAGTGCGGCGCCTGCGCCGAGCACTGCCCGTTCGACGCGATCAGCAAGGTCTAGGAGCGAGGGAGACGGCCATGAAGGTGCGTGACCTGATGACGCCGAGGGTGGTCTCGATCTCAGGCGATGCGACGGTCGCCGAGGCGGCGGCCAAGATGCGCGACCAGAAGGTCGGATCCGTGCTGGTCACCGAGGATGACAAGCTGATCGGGATGGTGACGGACCGCCAGATCACCCACACCGCCGTGGCCGACGGGCGCGATCCCAAGCAGGTCGAGGTGCGCGAGGTGATGTTCGACGAGTTCGTGCCGCTCGAGCCGGACATGGAGCTCAGCGTCGCTGTGAAGATGCAGCGCGAGCTCGCGGTGCGGCGCCTGCCGGTGGTGGAGAACGGCGTGCCGGTGGGCATCCTGTCGGTCTCAGACATCGCGGCGTTCGCCAAGGAGCTCATCGACTGCGTGCTGGTCGAGGGCGAGGTGCGCCAGAAGCGCGCCCGGGGCTGGGAGTAGCGGAGACGCCGAGTGGCTGAGACCACGACACCTGCGGGTGCGATCACGCTGACCGTCGACGGCCGCGAGGTCTCGGCGCGCGCCGGGATGACCGTGCTCGAGGTCTGCCGGGAGGAGGGCATCGACATCCCGACCTTGTGCCACGACCCGCGCCTCGAGCCGTACGGCGGATGCCGCCTGTGCTTGGTCAAGGTCGAGGGGATGCGCGGCTTCCCCACCGCGTGCACCACCGCGGCGGCCGACGGGATGGTCGTCACCACCTCGGATGATGAGATAGAGGAACTGCGGCGCTCGGTGGTGGAGCTCATCATCTCCGACCACGAGCTGCGCTGCCTCTCGTGCGACTCGGCGGGCGCCTGCGCGCTGCAGGACATCGCGTACCGCTACGGCATCGAGGAATCGCCGTATGCGGGCGAGCGCCACCGCGTCTGGGAGGGCGCCGACGACGACCTGCTGATCGAGCGCGACTACACCAAGTGCATCTCCTGCGGGCGCTGCGTGCGCATCTGCCACGAGGTGCAGGGTTGCGACGTGTACGGCTACACCGACCGCGGCTTCGAGGCGATCCCGAACACCCCGTACGCCGCCTCGCTGCTGCATGCCGGCTGCGAGTTCTGCGGGCAGTGCGTCTCCACCTGTCCGGTGGGCGCTCTGACCGACAAGAGGAGCCGCTACCAGGGCCGCACGTGGGAGTCGAGCGTCACCTACTCCACCTGCGGCTTCTGCGGCGTGGGCTGCACGATCGGCTACCGCGTCAAGGACGGTCACGTGATCGGCGCCGAGGCGCCGCTGGACCGCGGCGTCAATCGCGGCAACACCTGCGCGAAGGGCCGCTACGGCTGGAGCTTCGTGCACTCGCCCGAGCGCCTGACCACGCCGCTCGTGCGTCGCGACGGCGAGCTGAAGCCCGCCACGTGGGACGAGGCGCTCGCCGAGGTCGCGGCCGGCCTCGCCCACGCGCGCGACGGGCACGGCGCGGATGCGGTGGCCGGGCTGGCCAGCGCCAAGTGCACGAACGAGGAGAACTACCTGTTCCAGAAGCTCATGCGGGCGGTGATCGGCACGCACAACGTCGACCACTGCGCCCGTCTTTGACACAGCTCGACGGTGGCCGGTCTGGCCGCCTCATTCGGGTCCGGAGCGATGACGAACTCGGTGGCCGACCTGGGCGCTGCCGACGTCATCCTGGTCGTCGGCTCGAACACCACCGAGGCACACCCCATCGTCGGGATCGAGCTGAAGCGCGCCGCGCTGCGCGGGACAAGGATCATCGTTGTCGACCCGCGTCGCATCCGGCTGGTGGATCACGCCGAGCAGTGGCTGCGCGTAGCGCCGGGCACCAACATCGCGCTGGTCAACGCCATGATGCGCATCATCCTCGACGAGGGCCTGGCCGACGACGCGTTCATCGCCGAGCGCACCGAGGGCTTCGAGGAACTCCGCGCGCTGCTGGAAGACTACGACCTCGAGGCCGCCGCCGAGACCTGTGGCACGCCGCTGGAGCAGATCCGCGATGCGGCGCTCGCGTACGGCTCGGCCGAGAGCGCGGCGATCGTCTACTGCATGGGCATCACCCAGCACGACACCGGCACCGCGCAAGTGCGCTCGCTGGCCAACCTCGCGATGCTGACCGGGAACATCGGCCGCCCCGGCACCGGCGTGAACCCGCTGCGCGGCCAGAACAACGTGCAGGGCGCCTGCGACCTCGCCTGCCTGCCGAACGTGCTGCCGGGATACCACCCCGTGACCGACGCTGGGCACGTCGCCCGCTTCACCGAGTACTGGGCGAGCGAGCTCGAGCTGCCCGCCGAGGCGGGCCTCACCGTCGTGGAGATGATGGACGCCGCGACCGACGGACGCCTGCACGCGATGTACGTGATGGGCGAGAACCCGGTGCTCTCCGACCCCGACCAGGCGCACGTGCGCGACGCCCTCGACGCCCTCGACTTCCTCGTGGTGGCCGACATCTTCTTCACCGAGACGTGCGAGTACGCCGACGTCGTGCTGCCGGCCGCAGCCTTCCTCGAGAAGGAGGGCACGTTCACCAACACCGACCGGCGCATCCAGCGCGTGCGCAAGGTCGTCGACACGCCAGGCGAGGCGCTGACCGATCTCGAGATCGTCACGCGCGTGGCAGGTGCGCTCGGCGCCGGCTGGCAGCCGTACGAGGCCCACGAGGTGATGGCCGAGATGGCGGCGATCACGCCACAGTACGGCGGTGTGACCTACGAGCGGCTCGACGCCGAGGGCGGCCTGCAGTGGCCCTGCCCGAGCGCCGATCACCCCGGCACGCCGATCCTGCACACGGAGTCCTTCACGCGCGGCAAGGGCGCGTTCGCGGCCGTCGACCACGCACCCGCCGCCGAGCAGCCCGACGAGGGGATGCCGTTCGTGCTCTCCACCGGGCGACACCTGTGGAACTTCCACACGAACACGATGACCGGCCGAGCGCCGGGACTGGCCGAGCTCAACCCGACCGGCTACGCGGAGGTCTCTCCCGAGGACGCAGCGCGGTTGTGTGTCTGTGAAGGCGAGATGCTCGAGATCACGAGCCGTCGAGGCACCGTGCGCGCGCCCGCGAGGATCGTGGAGGGCACGAGGCCGGGGGTGGTGTTCATGCCGTTCCACTTCGCGGATGCACCGGCCAACGCGCTGACGACCGGCGAGCACCTCGACCCGGCAGCGCGTTGGCC